>NZ_JAUBTT010000101.1:0-28463 GCF_036705125.1 Microcoleus sp. B7-D4 | reverse complement strand
ATGACTAATGACTAATGACTAATGACTAATGACTAATGACTAATGACTAATGACTAATGACTAATGACTAATGACTTAACGCGCCACCTGCCGCATATATTCCCCCCACAACTGGGCGGCATTTGAACTACCTCCCCCAGTCGGAGAATTATCATCATTTCCCAACCAAACTCCTGTCACCAGTTGCTGACTCGGAATATAACCGACAAACCACAAATCTCTATTATCATTAGTCGTGCCTGTTTTTCCAGCTTCTCCCAACCCCAAAGCAGCACTGCTACCCGTACCTCCCCGCACCACACCTTGCAGCATATCAGTCATCGTATCCGCTACGGCCTCCGAAACTAACTGCCGATTGGCAATGCCATCTTTTTGATACTCATAAATCACCCGGCAACTGTTAAAATCATTTCGATCTTTGCAATCGCTGCTGTCAATAATTCGCTTAATTACGTGGGGGCGATTTCCCAAACCCCGATTGGCCAAAACCCCGAAAGCACCCGTTAATTGCAACACATTAACTTCACTTTCACCTAATACTAAACCAGGGTTAGAACGCAGTTCAGAAGTAATTCCCAAACGTCTGGCCATTCCCACTACATTGTCTAAACCGACATCTTGTGCTATTCTCAAAGCAACTGCATTTTCCGACTGTGCTAAACCCCGATACATATCAGCATTACCGCTGGTTCTTTCGCAGCCGCTGTAACTTTGTCCGCCCCAAGAAAGGGGAGCGCAAGAATAAGTTTTATCGGGTGAGATTCCCTGTTCCAGGGCGGCGGCATAGCTGAAAATCTTAAATGTAGAACCGGGCTGTCTCAAAGCTTGGGTAGCCCGATTAAACTGACTTTTCAAGTAATCTACGCCCCCAACTAAAGCTAAGACTTCCCCGGTTGTACTATTGAGAGTTACCACGGCTCCTTGAGAAAAACCTGCACTGGCTCCCTCATTTTCTACAGCATTTTTGAGGGAAGCTTCAGCCACTTTTTGTAGGCCGGGATTCAAACCTGTTTCTACAATAAAATTGCCTTCTCTGGCTAATTGCTCCCCCAGCAAAAACTCCAATTCGTCAAATACATAACTGTAGAAATAAGGAGCGATCGTACTTTGCAGATATTGGCGTGCTTTGGGATTAATCTCAATTCGCGATCGCCTCGCGCGATCTGCTTCTTCCTGAGAAACCGTCCCCAGTGCCCGCATCCGTTCGATCACTCGATCGCGATACTGCACCGCTAACTGATAATTTTGAATCGGATTAAAACTGTTTGGGGCAGGCAAAATGCCCGCCAAAGTTGCCGCCTCTGACAAAGTTAAATCCTTCGCAGACTTGCCAAAATAAAACCGAGCCGCATCCTCAAAACCGTAAAGGTCAATTCCCAAAAACACGCGATTCAAATAAGTCAGCAACAGCTCATCTTTGCTGTAATAATTCTCCAGTTTCAAGGCAACTACAGCTTCCCGTAACTTGCGCCCTGCCGAATCTTGAGTTCCCACATAATCTCGAAACAAACTCCTCGCTAACTGCTGCGTCACAGTGCTGCCGCCTTCGCGAATTCCTCCCCCGCGAACATTAGTCAAAAGCGCGCGCAAAACTCCGATCGGATCTACCCCCAAATGCCAATTGTAGCGGCTGTCTTCCGAAGCAAGTACCGCCTTGGATAAATAAGGCGAAAAATCCTCCAATTGCTTTAATTCTAAGTGAGCGTTATTCTGAGGAGGACGCAGCGGAGTTTGCCCATCGCGGGCGTAAACAATCACGGGGCCATTGATACTTCTCGGCAGAGGCCGCACTTGAAACTTTGTGGATTCCATGCCTACCAACACAGCAATCAAAGCGGTGATTCCGCTGACGCCGTAAAAGCTGTAACGCACCAGTTCCAAATACCAAGGCGGCGGATATACGAATTGAATTCTAACAGCGGCGGCTAGTTCCGGCGGCCCTAAAGTGAACACGTCTCCGTGACGCAGGGACATACTTTTAACTCGCCTTTTGCCATTGTAAATGCCGTTGGTGGAGTCTTCATCTTTGATCACAAAAGGAGTCCGCCGCCGACTATCCCGCGACAGAGATAAGTGAACGTGACTGACAACGGGATTGCGAACTACTATATCTGAAGATTTGGACGATCGACCTAACAGATATCGATCGCCCAACAGCGGATAAACCTCAGCTTTAGCTGCACCCGCATCCTGCACCCACAGTTCGGGTACTTTGGCATTAGGTTTCAGCGCTAGCTGGTTAAAATTAACCTTAGCAATAGTCTGGACTGCTTGGGTAATCGCACCCAAGACGGTTTGAGGTTTGCGGGGCGGCGGCGGTGGGGTCATATTTCGCTGTGCACTACGATCGAGCGATCGGCTCTTGCACCATTCTACTCGCAACTTTTGGCTAATTTCACGATCTGCCCACACTCGATCGGCTATCGTCGGCTAGTGGCGATCGATTTTGGGGTTATTGGTGAACCCGCAAGGCCAGCAGTTGATTGAGCAAATCTCCATCCAGCCACAACAAATCCCGATCTCACCAGGAAATTAAATTATCATAAATTGCCCAAAAATTAATACTTTCGATAACATTTATAGCGGTTCTCAAGCGTGGTGAGGTATGGGGTGAGTCCTATGCCTATGCCCTATGCCCACGGAGGCCTATGCCCGCCAGAGCACCTCATGTTACTGAGAAAGGTTGATTAACAGTAAGACTTTTTCTGACATTTGCTAATAAGCACTTACATTTGCCTTCTTGTCTTCATGTCATATAGAATGAATTTAGCCACTCAGATGTAGGTGAAAAACCTTGGTAGTACGCAACCGCTATATAAATAAGTTGCCTCTACATTATCAAAGCAAATAATCAGATTGGCGTGGGGCTGTAAGCGATAACCAAGCTGAAGGCAAGAATATAAGTGCTTGTAGAAAATTCTACGGGCATCGGTTGATACGCCTTGGTTGAGCTCATATCTCAACTTATGTATTTGTTAGCAAATGTTAGCAAAAAAGTATCGGCTATACCAGATTTACCAACACAATTCGCCTAATAATTAAAACCCCCCTTTTTCAAGGGGGGTTAAAAGCCGAAAATCAGCTTGATTCTCCTTACATCGAAGAACCCAAACCGGCATAAGCACCGTAGAAGAAAAGACTCACAATGCTCAGAACACCGAGGCCTGCAACAGTAGCTACCAGCCACAAAGGAATTCTGCCACTTTCACTAAACATAGCCATCACCTCACTAATTTACAGGTAAACAAATTCGATCGAACTATCGAAAGCCAACTCAGACACCAGTTAATTAAAGAAATAACTGGAGAACAAAATACCCAAAACAAAAATCAGCAACAAACCCAAATACAAAGAAGTCCGGTTTAACTCAACAGGCTGCTCGTTGGGATTAGGAACGCGCTCAGGCATTGTAAACTCCTATCGTTGAATAAATTGCATTGCTGCGATCGCGCCCAAAAAGAAAATTGTTGGGACACCTAAAGTATGAACTGCCAACCAGCGCACCGTAAAAATAGGATACGAAATTGGCTCATTATTTGGGGTTCTGCTCGTCATTTTTCCAAATCCTTGTTAAATTACTTGGCGTTAATGAACTGATCTACTTGTTTCTTAGCTTCAAAGCGATCCGAGATAATCGGCACTTCTTCCCGCTGCTGTGTGAAATACTGGTTAGGGCGAGGAGTTCCGAAAGCATCGTAAGCCAAACCCGTTTGCACAAACAGCCATCCAGCAATAAACAAAGCCGGAATGGTGATGCTGTGAATTACCCAATAACGGATACTTGTAATAATGTCCCCAAACGGACGTTCTCCAGTTGTACCAGCCATTTAGAATCCTCCTTTCAACAACAAATTGACAGACAATCTCTCTTACTATTCTACTATCAAGCAGCTTGCGCTGAACCTTGATATTTAAGTAGAGTACCGCTCGCGCCGATCACAAATCCGCGATCGGGGCCCATAAAGACAATCCTGTAAAAATTAGCGGGAACATCTTCAACTTCGCGGTCTTTTAGCCAAGTTTTCCCGCCGTCCAAACTGCACAGCAAATTGCCGCCGCCGCCGGCTACCCAAACTTCATTATCAGTCCGGTAAGCCATGTCCAGCAAACCCCAACTCGCCTTGCGATCGGGAAAAAACGGTTTTCCCCAACCTTCAGGATTGGACGGGTCGCTAAACTGAATCTGACCGCCGCGGGCGAGCATCCACAAACGCCCGTCCTTGGTAAAGCCCATATTTTGCAGGCGGCGAGAACTATTGCGGTTGTGAGGTTCCCAAGCTTCTTGTCCTGGTTTCCACACCGAGTAGAAATTGCCCTTCGAGGAAACCGCAACATACTGCCCGTTTTCAGAACGGTTGATATTGCGAACTACCCCAAAAGAATCCTGCACGACAGCTTTCCAATTTTTGCCGCCGTCAGAAGTCCGGTAAATCGCCCCGACATCGGTCGTCATCTCGGCGGAATTCGGGCCCAAAGCCGCGATCGTACTCGGAGAACCGGGCAACTGAGAGCTCAAAGCAATCCGCGTCCAAGACTTGCCCTCATCGTTCGTGTGGAGCAAAACAGAAGGCTGGCCGACAATCCAGCCTTCGGAACCAGAAAAACTCACCGACGCAAAACGCGACCTCGGATCGTCGATATCCAGTGCTATGGACTTCCAGCTAGTACCGCCGTCGAGCGTTTCGAGCAGAGTCGCCTCAGAACCCACAACCCAGCCGTGCTGAGGATTGCCCGTAAAGGCAATATCCTGCAAATTAGCTTCCGTCGGCAAGGAAATCACTTGCCAGGGGTTGTAACTCACAGAACCGATGGTGCTGCAACTCGTACAGATGAGCGCAGCGGCCAATAACATTACAATTCGTTGCCAAAATCTCACAATCGTTTTACTGCAAACCATACATACTAAGTAACAACAAGAAACCAACGACCAAGCCGCCAAAAATCAGCAAACTTTTCTGACCTTCGGTCATGCCGTTGACACCGACACCGTAGCGCTGATTTGCCTTAAATCCCGATACCCCTTCCATCTGACCGAGATTTTGAAACATCGATTTGCGCGCCCCGCAAACGGGACACACCCAAGTCGGGGTCACATCTGTAAAAGCAGTGCCAGGGGCAATTGCATTTTTAGGATCGCCTTTTTTAGGATTGTAGACGTAGCCGCAGGCTCGGCACTCGTGCCGATCGAGGGTATTAGTCTCCGTGGCTCGATCGCTCATAAAATCTCTAGGAGTGTGGAAACCGCGTACCTTGATGGTCACGTATGAAACAGGACGCTGAATAAATTCAGAGTCCCCGAAAGGGGTTGGATAAGTAGAGGAGTAGTGCTTATCCATTTCCCTGTATGCCGGGAAGCGCCTTGCTACTCCAGTAATGTGAGCTTCGCCAATGTTATCGGTCGGTAATTTCCCAGAGACACTTCCTTAACCCCTTACAGATGTTTAATCCCTAGGTTACAGAGCAAGGAACTAGCTACGGATTCCTTGGTGTGAACTTGAACTCTTGCCGATAACGTAGCCCCGAAAGGGGACTGAGGCTGATCAACTTGGGGCTTCAGTTTTTATGCCCGAAGCCCGCGACTTGCCGTCGGGGGTAGTTGACAGCTCAAAAAGAGTAGGTAAGCTAATCTTAAAATATACATTAAAAATTATTGCAGAAGATGGAGGATTAATCTCAACTAACTCGTAATTTTAGCTACCCACAATCTATATAATGTAAAGACAAGTTACAGAACCCTTTCACCTAGGCAGTAATTATTCACCGTGTTTGCACTCAGCGGCTACGAGTATTTCTTAGGCTTCCTGTTAATTTCCAGCCTAGTCCCTATCCTCGCCCTCACGGCGTCTAAGGTACTGCGGCCCAAAAGTCGTCCCTACGACCGCCGCACTACCTACGAATCCGGCGTCGAGCCGATCGGCGGAGCCTGGATTCAGTTCAACATCCGATATTATATGTTCGCCCTGGTCTTCGTCATCTTCGACGTAGAGACCGTCTTCCTCTATCCTTGGGCGGTTGCTTTCAACCAGCTAGGACTGTTGGCTTTCATCGAAGCCTTGTTTTTTATCACGATCCTCGTTATTGCTCTTGTCTATGCATGGCGCAAAGGAGCCTTGGAATGGTCTTAAGTTCTGACAAATCACAAAAACCTCTAATTGTCAACCCCGCTATTCGCCCGGAAGTCACATCCCAACTCTCAGAGAACGTCATCCTGACAACAGTGGATGACCTCTACAATTGGGCGAGACTTTCGAGCCTGTGGCCGCTGCTTTTCGGCACAGCCTGCTGCTTCATCGAATTTGCAGCTTTGATCGGATCGCGCTTTGACTTCGACAGATTCGGCTTAGTACCGCGATCGAGCCCCCGGCAAGCCGACTTGATCATCACCGCCGGTACAATTACCATGAAGTACGCCCCCATCTTAGTGCGGCTGTACGAACAAATGCCGGAACCCAAATACGTCATCGCAATGGGCGCTTGCACCATCACCGGCGGAATGTTCAGCGTAGACTCCCCCACAGCAGTCAGAGGCGTTGACAAACTGATTCCCGTAGACGTGTACATCCCCGGCTGTCCCCCCCGCCCAGAAGCGATTATTGACGCAATTATCAAACTGCGGAAAAAAATCGCCAACGATTCTATGCAAGAACGGGCCAATTTGCTGCCAACCCACCGCTACTACACCAGACCCCACAAAATGAAAGTAGTAGACGACATCTTGGATGGCAAATATTTGTCAATTCCCGGCCGGATGGCGCCGCCGAAAGAATTGACGGAAGCGATGGGAATGCCAGTACCGCCGGCCCTGCTTGCAGGACAAAAACAGGAGGTAAACCGTGGCTGAGACAGAAACCTCAATTGTTGAAGCCGGGAAGGTTTCCCAGTGGTTGACTCAGAATGGCTTTGAACACGAAGCTTTAGCGGCCGATAATTTGGGCGTGGAGATATTAAAGGTCGATCGAGACTTCTTAATTCCAATGTCAACAGCACTGTATGCCTACGGGTTTAATTATATGCAGTGCCAGTGCGCCTACGACCAAGGGCCGGGAGAAGATTTAGTCAGCGTTTACCACTTGGCTAAGCTGACAGACAATGCTTCCCATCCCGAAGAAGTCCGCGTCAAAGTATTCATTCCCCGCGAAGATCCCAGAGTGCCATCAGTCTACTGGATTTGGAAAGCAGCCGACTTTCAAGAGCGGGAATCCTATGATATGTACGGCATAGTCTATGAAGGACATCCGAATCTGAAACGGATTTTGATGAACGAAGATTGGGTAGGCTGGCCGTTGCGGAAAGATTACATTTCCCCTGATTTTTACGAATTGCAAGACGCTTATTAAGGGAGTTTTGAGTTTTTAGCTCAAAATACAGTTGGTCGTTTTGCACCCACTTCTTTGAGGAGTGGGTGCATTTTTTTTACTCCTTTCTGGAAAACCCTCGATTGCACGGTATTTCTAAAAAGGCACTCGCCCAAGACAAAACTATTTTAAATTGATGCCGGAAAACCCTGAGTAGATTTGTAAAAATGATTAATATTTGAGATTCATTGAACACTAAAGAGTTAAAAATGCTAACCAAACCGACAACTCCACTCAGTAAAAGAGAACCCGACGGATTCCTCAAAATCAGTCTAAATCTCACAATGGGAATTGGAATTACTACCTTTATTGCAGCCTTAACTTTAATCGCTGTTCATTTTTATGACTCAAAATCACAATACCGAGACACTTTAAATTTTGCGGTAACTACATTAGCTACTGCCGCAGGAATATCTAGTGCCGTATATGCTTTGCGGGGAATCGAAATCAATTTAGAGGACAAAAAAATCGATCGAACCTTACGTTACATACAAATATGGAACGATCCTAGCTATTTTAGTGTTCGACAAATTGCCGCAAAAATTCATAAAGATCTCAAACCGCTAGATGAGACCAAAAGTAATGAGTACATGAATCAGATATATGCAGATGCAGAGAAAAAGCAGGAAATAGTCAATATTCTTAATTTTTTAGAAGAAATGTCTATGTGTGTCCATTTCGGTCTCGTTGACGAAAAATGTTTGAAAGAGTTTTATCGATATATAGTTTGTACTTATTGCGATACCTTCACGCTCTTTGTTCACCGATCGCGAAGAGACAAACAGAGCCCGAGGCTTTACATCCACTTAACAGATCTATGTGAGCAATGGAGACATTAATTACCCGACTTTTTATTGTTTGTAAAAGGTTTTACCGAGCGGATTCAGGATCGAACTGAGTCAAATGAAGAAAACAATCTGGAAATATTTCCGGATTGTTTCTAGAGAAATGGAAGAGTCAATTAAAGGAAGTGTAAACTGAGCCATAAAAGGTGCATCAGTCTCCTTGAAGGTCTTTACTACTCTGGAGACAAGGACGTAGTTGTGCTTTTTGTGTAATAAAAGGAGAAATGATGAAACGATTTACTTGTTACTCAATCGACTTACTTTTTGAAGGTGATACAGGCTTCTAAAACCTGTTGGCTTTTGTCTGTCATTAATGATTATTAGTGTAGCAGATGCGAGAGAAAGTCACCTATCTTTAAAATTGCATCCAACCGTGACAATTGTCACGAAAGCTAACATTTTCATACTCGACAGAACCGCTAATTTTTGCAGAGAGTGAGGGGCAACTCACTTTCTGCACTTGACTTTTACCTAATTCCCTAGAACTCATCAACCTAATTTCCATCTAGAGAGTTAGGTTGATGAGTATCTCCATATTTCTCCACCCTCACACATCCAAGTTTATAGATCTCCCTCAAAATATGAAGGCGATCCCATTTGTTGATTCTCAGCATTACTTAACAGCGTAATCGACAAGCCCGATGCCACTCGATCGTTATCTTTTTTGTTAAAGTCCTTCATTTTCTGCTTTCTCCAAAATGTAGATGGATCGGAAAACCTAGCTTGAGAACGGGGCAAAATGCTTCGATCGCAGTACCTTTTGCTTGGAAAACCATAGAAGCCTCTCAATAATCTGAGATTGAGCCACATCCTGAACCTTTCCAAGTCAAATAAATCTGCAAAACACCAAACTTACATTGCAACACGCTAAAAATTATCGTTTGGCCCGACTTCAGCTAAGTTATGATGTAAGTTATGATGCGTCATCGACTAGCTTCAACATGGAGAAATCCCGATCGAGTTGGCGACCAATCATAGACTTAACTCCGTTTTAAGGGTTTAGGCAATCATACGCAATTAAAAAAATGATAGTCCAAAAAACCTCTCTATGTCAACTTTTTTTGTTAACGAGTTTTAGAGAAGTCTTTGGATTATACAAGACTGAGCTCATTGAGCTATCAGCCTCTGATTTGTCGCATTTACCAATATAAAACAAATCGCAATAAACGTCAAGCTTGTCGATGATATACGGCATCAACTTTAACGAGCCTCATCTCCGCTCGTTAGTGATATCGATCGCTTGAAGAGCAGATTGAAATCCTTTCCGGTATCCAGAATAAACTGTGTACCGATAATTAACATCAGTTATTTTACTGAAAAAAGCAAACTCGATATTTCAGAACCTAGTTAACTCTACTATTTAACTTCCAAGCACAGCCTGGGAACCCATGTTCAGAGGCTCTGCCTCGCTTGCTTTAGAAAACAGGAGGCTCTCGGATCTACTCTGTTTCAGTCTCCTCGCGGGGAAAAGGTAGTATGTCGCGAAACTTTAATTTCCAGAAAGTCAGCCTGCATCACAAATTTCAAGATAAACTGAGGGCTGCTTATTCGTATCAGCTTTTCTATGCTCATTCCAAATGCAAAGAATGCAGTTGTTGATATTCGTAAACTTCGTGACTACTGCCTCAATCCAGAACACGACGATGGCAAACACAAAGCGCGGCTTTTTTCGTCAATTCTTGGCATGACACCTGACAATTCTGAGGAATTGCGCCAAAATTTGGTTGAAGTTATTCAAACTCACGAAGTTCAGTTAGGGAGGCGGGATGGGTTCGGGCAACGCTACATCCTAGATTTCACGATTGAATGGCAAAATAGAAGTGCAACCCTTCCGAGTGGCTGGATTATTGAGCATGATTCCGAGATTCCGAGATTAACAACCTGCTATCCTCTGTAATGTCTGGAGGTAATAAAAGTGGCAAAGAATACAATTAAATTACTCGATGTCGTTGCCTTGACAGTTGATGTTCCTGAATACAATCTCTGGCGCGGACAAGTAGGGACAGTGGTGGAACTGTTGGCTGATGGTGCAGCGTTTGAGGTTGAATTTAGCGATCGCAACGGACGCACTTATGAATCTGTTGGGCTGTATCCAGAGCAAATCATGGTGTTGTATTTTGAGCCAGCATCACCTGATATCAAACCAGAAATGGTTACAACATAAGTCGCACAATAACTTGTGGACTTTATAAAAAATGGAAATTTGTAACCGCTGATGCACGCAGATAAACGCAGATAGATAGAGATATAATTTATATTATCGGTATTTCTGAAAACCTATGACTCAAGCTTTACCCAAACTCGTAAACTTCGAGGAATTTGTGGAGTGGCTGCCTGAAAATTCGGCGGTACGCTACGAACTGCATAATGGAGATATTGTTGAGATGGCACAACCAGTAGGCGAACATGAGGAAGTTAAAGGCTTTCTTACAATCAAAGTTTCCGTTGCAATCGATCGTCTGGGGTTGCCATACAGTATCCCCAACCAAGCGATAGTTAGACCTCCTGAAAAAGATTCTGGGTATTTCCCCGATGTGTTGGTGCTAAATCGTGCAAATCTGGTAAATGAGACATTGTGGCAAAAACAATCTATCCTCAGTTGGGGTGCATCGATACCGTTGGTAATTGAGGTTGTGTCAAGTAATTGGCGCGATGATTACTATTTGAAATATGCTGATTATGAGGAGATGGGTATCCCTGAATATTGGATTGTGGATTATGCTGCGTTGGGTGGACGCAATTTTATTGGCAATCCCAAACAACCGACAATTTCTGTCTGTAACTTGGTTGATGGTGAATATCAAGTCCTCAAGTTTCGAGAGAACGATCGCATTGTGTCGCAAACTTTTCCCGATTTGAACCTCACAGCAAATCAGATTTTTCAAGCTGGTTTAGTGTAAGCGGATCTCTCGTAAATTTGGATTTTTTAACCGCTGATGCACGCAGATAAACGCAGATGAGTACACAGGAATTACTTATAAAAAGCAAAGAAACCGGGTTTTTGACCTCGCAAAAAAACCCGGTTTCTGACTACTCGTGCGTCAGCCTTATAAACGTAAA
Source organism: Microcoleus sp. B7-D4 (assembly GCF_036705125.1). Taxonomy (NCBI): domain Bacteria; kingdom Bacillati; phylum Cyanobacteriota; class Cyanophyceae; order Oscillatoriales; family Microcoleaceae; genus Microcoleus; species Microcoleus sp. B7-D4. The sequence continues at coordinate 17,203 of NZ_JAUBTT010000101.1, read as the reverse complement.
ATATCGTTTATAAGGCTGAATGATTAAACCACAGAGAACACAGAGGACACAGAGTCAGAGATTGAGAGAGATGAATAATTTCGATGCCAATGGATTTGAGATCGGAACATTTGTCATAGCAATCCGCGATAGCGAATAAACACCAACAGCACCGCCCACGATCCTAATGCGACTTTGACTGCAACCAGGATATTGAGCAAGGGGAGAATGCCACCGCTGAAAAGTGTGCCTAACTCTCCGTGCGGTAACTCATATCCTGACAGAGTGATAACGGACAATACAATGAAAACAAGTACCGAAACTTTCTCCAAAGTCGCGGCGTGCCAGCGCTGGTAGATTTCTTGCATCCACTGCGGTGATGAGGTAATCGCCACCAAGCCGATCGCAGTTCCCCCCGCTACACCCGCTGCAAAACCACCGCCTGGACTTAAATGCCCGCGAATTGCTAGTTCGACACCCACCAACGCGGCAATCGTCGCTCCCAATCGCGCCAAAATAATCGATGGTTGATCGGTAAACTGATATATGGCGCAGGACGGCTGTTCATTGGCTAGCATAAAACTTGCACCCAAGATGGCGATCGTAAATACTACGACTTCAAAGATCGTGTCGTACAGCCGATTTCGCAAAATGATACCGGAAACCGCATTGGATACTCCACTATCTTGAACAACCAATTCGACGATCGAACTTTGCTGCGATAAGTCCATTGTGGGATTGGCGATTAGCAGCATTTTGATAAACAGCGCTATCCCTGATAAAAAGTAAACCCACTTCATCAATGTTTGTCCTCTGCGTCAGGTGTATTTACATAGGTTAGGGTTGTCCCCGGTGATGAAAGTTCGGTTTGCATGATGTCGTAGACACGCCGAACTCTGATTGCTGTGTTATAAAGTTGCGCTTCGCCACTGTGTTCTAGTGGGTCTTCTGGGGAACAAGCTGCATGAACTTCTTTTTCCATCAGCGCCCGCTGCAATGCCTGTGCACTCGCATAGGGAACGAGTTCCAGGCGCATATGGCGTTTCTCAAAAACTGTGCGGATGTCATCTATCAGTTGCTTAAAATGACCTGCGGTTTTGTCGTTTGGTATAGCATCGCCCTCTGTCCCCTCTTCGATTACACCCAGACGCAGCACGAAGGATGAACGCACCGTCACTGCATAAAGTGTAATCGCGAGTAGAGTACCCATCAAGGCTTCGGTCAAGCCCACATCCCCCGCGCCTAAAATTGTATACACCAAGGCGGCGATCGCTCCCAATACCCCCCGCAGCAGCAATGCGTGGTATGGATTGACCTGAAATACCACCATACCAGCAGCTAAGGGTAGCAGAGCGACGAGGACATAAATGTAGCTATTATCGTTCATAGTCAGTCCCTGTTTTGGAACAATAGGCCAACACATATCCCAGCATTGTGTTCCAGGTTGCTAAGCAAATGAGCGCCAGAATCAGCAGGGGCCATTTACTGGGTATTTGCAGCAGCAATCCGACGACTATCGCGATCGAACCCAGCGTATCTGCTACCGAAAGACTGTGCAGTTTATATAAAACCGATCGCTTCCCAAGTAGGTAAGAAGTACCCCAAAACCAGAAAAAAATCCCTATACCGATGCAGGTATAGCTCAATACATCTATTACGATCATGCTTCACTGATACGTTTGATTATTTGTGCCAACAACATCAATCCAGCATTACCCACACTGAGGATAATCGCCGCCACCACACCGATCATCCAATCATCGCGCCAGACGGATATGACGAGAGCGATGATTGCCGCCTTGGTCGAAATACTGGCAAACGCCAACATTGTCTGCCAGATATCATGATCTTTCCATACCTCGTACATGGGTATGAGCAGAGCCAAAATCATGGCTATTAAAATCACGTTGTTCAAGTTGTTCAATTGTGTGTACTCCTGCTTTTTTCTTACTTAATATCGGGGCGGGCTCGCGTGCCCAACCCCCTACACCCCACAAGAAACTCTTGAGAATAGTGCAACTTAATAGACCTCTGCCATCATTGTGGAACAGGCATCCTGCCTGTTCTTGACGGGCTGTTTCGCGGGTGGGGGCGGGTTTATTTAACCTGTCTGCAATCTTTAAAGCTATTGGTGAACCCGCCCCTACAGATTCTTGAGAATGATCCAATATCGAGCGTGTAAATAAACTCGGGTATGTCACAAAATGTAAAGTATCGTAACCCCTGCGATAGAGCACTTTTACTAACTGCGGACATACTTACGTATTTTATCGCCTATCTACTTATTTATTTCTCCCTTCTCTGCGTTCTCTGCGTTCTCTGCGGTTAAATAATTCCGAAAAAACTTCAGCTAATTACTCGAAGTCCGTCGCACTCGGTGTACTTCGTAAAAACCCTCTTCGTGATATTTCACGACAATCGTCTTAGGAGTAAAAGTGATCAGGAATACATCTAAGAATATCAGCAAGGGCGATCGATGGTTTGGCACTTTTTCCATGATCACATCTTCGTGTCTATGGGGGCGGAAGATGAGTTCAAAAGCTTCCAGATAAGCTATCGGAATCGCCATCAAGATTTTACCGAACACCCCCAACCATTCTCTCAAAGGTTCCGGGGGTGAGTAGCTGCGCGGCAACAGGAAAGCAATGATGAAGCCGATCGCAATATTTGCCAAACTAAAATCGGCAGTGAGTAGAAACCAGATCGTCAGTCTTAATATTAGCTGTCCAATCATGTTGAGAATGCCATCCAGAATAGTAGGAGCGAAATCAAGCTCATAACACCGACCAAATGATCGAATTGTTCAAGCATACGTGGCAGTTTGATTGCCGTGCGTTGAAAAATTAGAAAATAGGCTAACCAACCAACGCCGATGATGGCGATCGCCTTAAGCATATTGTCCAGCGTATAGGCCTCAACATAAAAGGCATTGGCTGCAATCAGCCCACCTAGCAACAGCAACACCGCAGGCCAAAAACCGGGTTTTGATTTTGCTGCTCCACCACGGGGCAGAAAGATGAATTTAGCAAATAGGATAGCCGTTCCTACGGCTGCCACATTCATGGCGATCGCATAAGGGGGTGTCAAATTCTTCAAAGTCAACATCTTTGCCCCAAAGCCAACCAAAAAGGGAAAGCCTGAGATCGAAAGGCTAGCCACCACTAACGCAATCCAGAGCGTAGTATTAATCTGCTTTTGTCGCAATTCCTTAAAGTCGCGGCTGGGTAAAGAACCCGCAATCAGGAATAGCGCCGATTTGACCACGCCGTGGGCGAGGGCATAAAAGCCTGCCACTTCCGGGGCTACGAGAATCCAACCTAACTGCGAAACCGTGCTGAACGCCAGCATCCGCTTGGTATCCTTTTCAAAGATGCCATAGAACACGCCCATCAACGCCGCCCCGACTCCGAAAATCTGGACGATGGGTGCCACCTCCTCCACCATCAGCGCACAGCGCACGAGGGGATATACCCCGGCTTTAACCACAATTCCTGACAGCAAAGCCGACACAGGCGTTTCTGATTCCGAGTGAGTTAACGGTAGCCATAACCCCGATACAAACACACCTCCCTTAACCAAGAGAGCCATAAAGATCAGAGCTGTCGCCTCTGGGGGCGCTGCACCCAAGCCGGCAAAACTAAACGAATTACTTGCCTTATAAACCAGCACAGCACCGACTAGATAAAACAGCATGGCCGTGTTGCTAATAAATAGATAGCGCAAAGCCACCCAAATCGATCGATCGGTGCGAGGATAGGCAATCAACAGAAACGCCGCAATCCCGCTGACTTCTAACCCCACATATAAACTGATAAAGTCACTAGAGGCAAAGGCCGCATTCAGGCTGCCGTGTACCATCAGAATCTGTGCATAAAAAAATGCCGTCTTCTCTGTGGGCCAACAGTAGATAATCACCGCTGCTGTGACTAAGGCATTGGTTAAGATGAAATACCCGCTCAAGCGATCGACTAACAACGTGACACTGAAATTATCCAGTAACTCCAGCGTCACCGCTGACGGCATAACAAAAAGCTGGAACGCATAGGCAGCGGACGCGAGCGCTCCGAATATTGCGAGATACTTGTCAAACTTCGGAATCAAATAAATAGTAAACCCGACAAAAAACGGGAGTCCAATCCAGGCTAGCGTCAGGGTATTCATGGGGTATTATTCATCTCGATTTCGTTACTTTCTAATGTCGGATTATCTCGTGCCAGCTTCATCACACTTACCAGCATTAAAGCCTGAATCGAAAAGCCGATCACGATCGCCGTTAAGATCACCGCTTGGGGAACCGGATCGGCGTAAGCGACAACATTTTTCCCCTTTGAAATAATTGGTGTCAGCAAGCCTTCTCGCGATGCCACCACCACGTAATAGGCGATAACCCCTGTACTCATGACATCCATACAGACGATTTTCATGAGCAGGTTCTTTTTAAAGATGATACCAAAAAATCCGCAAAATACTGTTGCCAATACCAATGCTTCTAACATGGAAATTGCCTGTTGGATAAGGGGTTTTTGTTATTATATTTGAATTAGCGTATATTATTTCTAATTGGACTTAGAAATTTTCTAGCCCGTAAACTACCTGAAACGCAGTCTAGGTAAGGGAAAGAGTTTGTTGACTGTTGACTGTTGACTGTTGGCTGTTGGCTGTTGGCTGTTGACTGTTGGCTGTTGACTGTTGGCTGTTGACTGTTGGCTGTTGGCTGTTGGCTGTCAGTCGAAAAACTGAATGATGGTTGATACCAATTTAATGTGAAGTCGCACATATCTCGATCCCCCTAAATCCCCCTTAAGAAGGGGAGTAGGGGTTGACTTTGATCGGAATCTTGTCCCCCCCTTAGTAGGGGCGGTGCCCCCGTGCCCGCCCTTGGCTAGGGGGGATCGGATTCTACGGGGCCTCATAAAAAATTGGTATGAGTGTTGACTGTTGACTCGATTTTACGCCCGACGATCAAGCGCGGATTTGATATCAGAGGTGAAACCCTTGTCAATTATCGACTGAGCTCAATTCAAGCTCAAACCGTTTACCTGTGCCCGTTTGCAGCCATTTTTGACCTGGTTTTTGTCTAAGTCCCGTTAGCGAATCTGTGGCCGACAAGGAAGTCCGATCGTCCATCTTTCCCCAGTTTCTGACCACTCGTGGGTCCAAGAGTGTTGAATTTAACGGGGGCGAACGTCACTAAGTTCAATCATTCCGCAAAGCTGCGATCGGATCTAAGCGAGCGGCATTCCGAGCCGGCAATACTCCCGCCAATAAGCCTACAGTAAAAGACAGCCCAAAACCCGCTGCGATCGACCATACAGAAACCACAAACGGAAATTTGAACGCTGTCGAGGCCCCAAAGGCGATCGCAATTCCCAACCCAATACCCGCCGTTCCCCCCACCGTGGAAACTAAAATAGATTCCGCCATAAATTGAATGAGTATTGCTGCATTAGTAGCGCCTACCGCTTTGCGAATCCCGATTTCCTTAGTGCGTTCCACAACAGACACCAACATAATATTAGCAATACCGATGCCGCCAACCACCAAAGAAATTCCGGCGATCGAACCCACCATCACCGTAAATAAACCTATCACATTGCTGAAAGTATTAACTATTTCAGCTTGATTTACAACTCGAAAATCATCCGGTTGTGGCGGATAAATATTGTGGCGTAAGCGCATGATATTTTCCACTTGAAATTGAGCATCCGCTAAATCCGCTTCGTCGGCAGTTTCCAACCAAAAACCCGATATTGCAATCCCCGCTAAAGAATTTCTCCCCACAATCCGCGAAGACATATTTTTGAGAGGAATATACACTCGATCGTCCTGATCTGTTCCCCCTACAGACCCCTTGCTTTCCATCACTCCAATGACCTTGTAGCGGTTTCCCTGAATGCGAATATCGGAGGATAGCGCATTAGCTCCGGCTCCAAAAAGTTCCTCCCGCACCTTAGAACCGAGGACAACTACAGGCTCAGCAGCATTCAATTCATCCTCGTTAAAAAACCGTCCTTCTTGGGGTTGAATGTTCTTCACATCTGGATAGTTTAAATCCGTTCCCAAAATCGAAGTAAATGAATTTTGTCCGCCGTAAACGACTTGCACTTGACGCTGCAAATAAGCCGAAATCGCCTTAACTGCAGGAGCTTGTTTGCCGATCGCCCTAGCGTCATCCCAAGTAAGAGTAGTAGCAGAACCGCTTCCCTGACTGACACCACCCGATCGCGAAGCGCCGGATAAAACCAACAGCACATTTGTACCCAAAGCCTTTAACTGTTCTTCAGTTGATTTTTGTACTCCCTGTCCCACCGAAGTAATAGCAATTACCGAAGATATCCCAATAATTACGCCCAGCATAGTTAAACTGGTACGCAACTTATTATTCCACAGCGCCTCTGTCGCCATCAACGCGATTTGAACGTTAGTGATTTTGTTGGTACCGGGGCGAGTCTGTAATTTCATATTAGACCTCTTGCAAAAAAAATCTATGTTAGAATTAAAGCTTTTGAATTTTAGACCTGAGAGCTAACTCATAATTGTAAAGTGCTGACAACAAATTACAACGGAGACCATAACGGCGGCGACGATTTCGATAACGACTGGACAAAATTTTGAAAACTTTTGGCTACCGAGGGCGGCAATGACCATACCACCAATCAGAAAGCCGAGCGTTGGGGACTGCAACTGAGACGCAAGTCCCGCAGGCAAGAAATACGGCTACTAAAAAGCCGGGTTATGCCCCGGCTTTTTAGGTCTGTGTCGTCTCGATTCAACAGCCGTCTGGTCCACAGAAACTGTGCCCGTACAGTACCTCCGCGTCACAGAGATAGATCATGCCCGCAAAATCGAGGAAAAACTTGACTGCGACCTGATCCGCAATATTCTCGGCCATATCCCGATCCTGGGTGAGTACCTCGAATTTTATATTCGCCGTGGTGTCAGAAACGCTGGGTTGTCCCGACGAGCGCACGTTGCGACTGCCTTTACCGCCGGTTTCCACAACCGTATAACCAGTTGCCCCGGCTTCTTCGATGATATGGGCGATCTTTTTCAGCAGAATCTTTTCCGTGACGATGACAAGCTTTTTGGCTGGCTTGGGCATATTGGTTACCTCCTTACCTACGTATGTTGATCTTAATATATTGAGTTGCTTGGTCTGCCGGGTCAAGGGAGCGCCGACAGACAGCGACCCGTCTGGGATTAGCTGCCGCCTATCGCCTGGGCCAGCCCGAGGAAGAGCGGTATACACAAGCCGATCGCAATGGGTGTACCGATGGCTGTGGATGCGCCGATGTAGGCGGAGGGATTGGCCGACGGGATACCGGCTCGCAACGTGGGCGGACCTGAGATGTCTGAACTGGAGGCGGCAATAACAGCCAGGATCACAACACCGCCCAGGCTGAATCCTGTGGTGTAGTGGGCAATCATGCCGAGACCGAAGGCGATGAACCCATGCACCACCGGTGCCACTACGCTATACACGACGTACCACTGGGCAACCTTACGTAGTTCGCCAAGTCTTGACCAAGCCTCCATACCCATGACCAGCATCAAGATCGAAAGCAAGCCGCGGAAGAGGGGGTCGTAGAAGCTTTTATAGACACTTTCCGGCTGGGTGAACAGGCCAAGAGCAATGCCGAGCAACATTGCCGATAGGGCAGGACCCTGGAGGCTTTCCTGCACGATCGGCCATATCTTGACCCGATTATCCGCAGGCTTCTGCTGCTTGCTGAGATACTCTTGCCGGCCGCGGGGATAATCTTGCTGATCGGGATAATCGCCTGCTGCAACGGGCTGCTTGCTGAAAGACTCCTGCACGGTAGAGTGGGCTGCTGCACTACCCTTCTTCTGGTTGAGATAAATGTTGGCCACCACAATCGCCGTTACGAGCGCTGGGATATCCATGAAGGGATAGAGTGCGGCAGCCCATGCCTCGTATGGCATTTTTTGTTCTTCCAGTAGTGTCAGGGCTGCAGCCATGGTAGAGCCACTCACAGCACCAAACAATCCCCCGGTCGCAATCGCATCTATGGTGTTGACCTTCGGCAGCTTGGCCAACGTATAGCGCGCGATGAATACAACAAGAACCCCTACTGCTACAGCAGACGCTGCGGGTATCACCATCTCCGTCAGGTTGGAATTGCGGATCGCCTGACCACCGGTCAGACCGATTTTCATGAGCAGCATGAAGACGATGATCTGATTAATCGCCTCTGGAATTACCAATTCGCTACCAAGGGCGGCAATGACCATACCACCAATCAAAAACCCGAGTGTTGGGGACTGCAACTGCTTAACGAAGTCCATTAAGAACAAGGACAAAAAATCCACGAATACCTCCTTCCGCCTCCTCTAACGAAGAGTGATTATTGTGAGCAGTGAGCTTTAAGAAGTAAGGGTGCAGCGCTTCAACCCTGCCGACAGGTGTTACGGGAACACCTGTCGGCAGGGGATTCAGAGATAGCCGATCTCCGAATGGGGCTCGAAGGTGTCGCTGTCCTGCAGTAACTTCTATAGATCAATATCTATTAAGTAGGTAGGCGGTGTAAAGCCCAACTATGTCAACGATGGTAAAGTATCCTTAGCCCTAAGCGTGGCTGACTGAGCAATGTTTACATACAGTTACATTGTTCAGTTTAATCCCGCCTACTTACTTAAGACCCCAAATTCTATGTACTTAAGTCTATCCTTAAATTCGCAGTAACGCGCCTTCGCGGTTCAATAAAAAAATCAAAACCCTAACGCAAGCGCCTTCCGCCACCCGGTTGCAAACCCGGAATTCCACCCGATGGATTTTGGGATCTAGGCCGCAATCCCGGCGGGAAACTCATCAGCACTTTTTCATTTCCTTTCAAACCCGATCGCACTTCCGTCTTATCATCCACCGTCATACCAGTCTTAATCGGCATAAAAGCAGGTTTACCATCTTCTCCACCCGCAACATAAACCCCCGTTTCCCTTTGTTGGCGGACAATTGCCGCAGTCGGAACTACCAAAACATTTTTGAGTTCACCAGCCTTAAACTCAACATTCACATTCATGCCCGATCGCAGCATTTGTTTATCATCATTAATAATTGCCGCTTTTACCTCAAAACTTGTCACATTTTGCTGGACGATCGACTGAGGCGAAATTTGAGTGATTTTACCTGCAAAAGTCTTTCCCGCAAAAGCATCGGCTTGAATAGACGCAGCCTGGCCCATCTGAATCTGAGAAATATTAGTTTCTGCTACGTTTGCTACTAATTGATTTTTTGAAGCTAAGGACAAAATCGAAGAAGAAGTCGCCGAAGAAACCGCACTACCTGCCGTAGTGGGAGTCACAAAAGCGCCCGGATCGGCGTACTTGCGGGTAACAGTGCCGGTGAAAGGAGCCCGCAGCACAGTGTCGTCGATCAGCGCTTGAACGCTTTGCAGGCTGCCTCTAGCGGCGAGAACTTGGGCGCGGGCTTGGGCGATGTCTTCGGGGCGAGAACCGGCTTCTAGCAGCGCCAAAGCTTGCTGTTTTTGCTCCACAGCAGCCCGCCCCGCAGCGATGTCTTCCGGGCGTGCGCCCGATCGCGCCAGGGCCAAAGCTTGCCGTTTTTGCTCCACAGCAGCCCGCCCTGCTGCGATGTCTTCCGGCCGTGCGCCCGATCGCGCCAGGGTCAAAGCTTGCCGTTTTTGCTCCACAGCAGCCCGCGCAGAAGCGATTTCTTCAGGGCGAGCACCCGCTTGCAGCAAAGCTACAGCTTGTTCGGCTTGCCTGACTTGCGTTTGAGCTCGATCGCGCTCGGTGCGGGAGTTGTTGACAATTTGCAAAGCAATGGCTCCGGCATTATAGAGTTCCTGATTTCTCTGAAAGTCTTCCTCAGCTTGGTTTTTGGCGTATTCGGCATCTCTGAGTTTGGCGATCGCTTGGGCGATGTCTTCAGCCCGATTGCCCTTTAGCAATTTTTGTAAATTAGCCTGTTGTTCAGCTAGTTGTGCCTCGGCTACGGCAATATCCTGCCTTCGATTGCCGTTGAGCAATTTTTGCAAAGTTGCCTGTTGTTCTGCTAGTTGTGCCTCAGCTACCGCAATGTCTTGGGTTCGATTGCCGTTGAGCAATTTTTCCAGACTTGCCTGTTGTTCTGCTAACACTGCCTTAGCCACAGCTTTGTCCTGCGATCGAGTGCCGTTGAGCAATTTTTGCAGGTTTGCTTCTGCGGCTGCGAGTTGTCCGCGAGTTTGGGTAAGTTGCCCTTGGAGGTTGGAGTCGTCCATGTAGGCGAGAATCTGCCCTTTTTCAACTTTATCTCCTTCCTTGACAAGCAAACTTTTGAGCATTCCTGAAGTTTTGGGGCTGACGTTAACGGAACGTTCGGGCACAATTGTGCCGTTTGCCGAAATTGTAATCGGCAGGTTCACCCTTTCTACAGCAACGGTTTTTTCCTTGCGCCTGGTTTCGCGGCTGGATTTGACTGTGAGTTGGCTGTAAGCTGTGTAGCCTACTCCTGCCAGCAGGGAAGCGGCAAGCAGCCCGCTAACCCACGGAGTCAGCTCTTTTTTAATCTGAAAGTGCTTTACGAAGTACATATCAATTAGACCTGATGGGTCTGTCTTGAATTTAGACCGATCGGGAACACAAAAGGTTCAATTGAAGTCTGATTATGTTTTTTCGGTTGTAGCGCAGGTATCTTCGGATAATTTTGAAGAATTAAGTACATCAGCTACCATTAATGAGGCTGCACTACTGGTTCAAGAAGGTTGATTAACAGTAAGACTTTTTCTGACATTTGCTAACAATCACTTACATTTGCCTTCTGGTCTTCATGTCATATAGAATGAATTTAGCCACTCAGATGTAGGTGAAAAACCTTGGTAGTACGCAACCGCTATATAAATAAGTTGCCTCTACATTATCAAAGCAAATAATCAGATTGGCGTGGGGCTGTAAGCGATAACCAAGCTGAAGGCAAGAATATAAGTGCTTGTAGAAAATTCTACGGGCATCGGTTGATACGCCTTGGTTGATATCTGATCTCAACTTATGTATTTGTTAGCAAATGTTAGCAAAAAAGTATCGGTTGAGGCACAGTAAAGTATTTGGTTACTTTTGCTAATGTATGCTACTATTGGCTACAGGGCTTATGTACCACTCAGACTCATCAGTCGAATTTCTGGGCTTGCATCCACACACCCTAAGAAGATATGCAGACTCCGGGAAAATCAAAAGCATCAAAAATGAAGCAGGGCAAAGACTCTACGATGTCGAGTCCTACCAGCGCGGTGCAGCTAGAACTACCGTTGTTTGCGAATGTCGCGTCAGTTCACCCAAGCAGCGAGACGACCTCGCTCGACAAGTTGACGACCTGCGACAGCAATACCCCGACGCCGAAATCATCCAAGATATCGGGTCGGGACTCAACTTTAAGCGAAAAGGACTGCAAGCCTTACTGGTCAGATTTATGCGCGGCGAACAGCTCACGATTGTTGTTGCCTGTCACGACAGATTGTGCAGGTTCGGATTTGAACTATTCGAGTTCATGGCCGGGCAAAACGGTGGACAAATCGTGGTTCTTGACCGAACTGTTCACTGCCCGGAAACCGAACTCACAAGCGATATTCTCGCCATCCTTCACGTCTTCAGTTGCAGAATGCACTCCCGGCGAAGTTACAGCAAGAAGATCAAGGAAGATCCGTCTATTCCTAAATCCTGAACAAAAAGCTTTAATCAAGCAGTGGTTTGGAGTGAGTCGTTTTGTCTACAACACGACCATCAAATACCTCCAAGAACCAGGCACAAAAGCTAACTGGATGACGCTCAAAACTGGAATACTTAACAGTTTGCCAGAATGGGCAAAACCTGTACCTTTCCAGATCAAATCGATTGCCATCAAAGATGCTTGCTCAGCAGTTAAGGCGGCTAAGCAGGGTTTCAAAAAAGATGGCCAACTCCGCAAATGCAAATTTCGCAGTAGAAAAGACACAAAACAGTCTATCTATGTGCCAAAAGCATCTATAAAAGACTGCGGTGTCTACCATTCCATTTTAGGTAAGTGTCAGTTAACAGAATCTTTGCCTGAAAATTTTAGTGATGGAAGGTTGACTCTCGCTTACGGGGAATACTACCTAGTTGTTTCTGAAGAAGTGCAACAAACCAAGACCGATAAACAAGGTCGGCTAGTTGCCTTAGACCCCGGTGTCCGCACGTTCATGACGTTTTTCTCTGAAGATTCCTATGGCTGGCTCGGCAATGATTCTAATTTGTACATCCAGAAATTGTGTTTTCGGTTAGACAAGTTGGTATCGAAAATATCTAAAGCCCCCAGTCGGCAAAAAAGAAGATTCAAAAAAGCAGCCAGCAGGCTTCGTTGCAAAATTAAGAATTTGGTCAGAGAGTTGCATCACAAAGTAGCTAAGTTTTTAGTTGATCATTTTGATGTAATCTTGCTGCCTAGGTTCGAGACTTCTCAAATGGTGTCCAAGTCGCGCCGTAAGTTGAGAAACAAAACGGTGAGACAAATGTTGACTCTCAGCCATTACGAATTTAAAAATTTTCTCAAGTGGAAAGCTTGGGAAAATTCAAAACTCGTGATTGACTGCAACGAAGCTTACACTTCTAAAACGGTGTCGTGGACGGGTGAAATTGTCAAGAATTTAGGTGGAGCTAGAACTATTAAGTCCGGAGCCACCGGATTGAAGATGGATAGGGATCTAAATGGTGCTCGCGGGATTTTTCTGCGGGCATTGGTTGACACGCCTTTTTTGAGAGATTCTCTCAACTTATATGTTTGTTAGCATTTGTTAGCAAAAAAGTGTCGGTGTGAAATATCGTACTTTCCCGGCCGTCAATATCGGATTACTTGCCATAGGTTGACGCTGCAGTGTAGAATCATCCGTAGCAGCCAGCCAGCTAACACGGTCAGGACTAAGACCCCAAAAAACTGCTCTGTTAAAGTCTCATGACCGAAAGCATCCAGGATACCCGCCACGTGATTCATCCGTCCAGAAATAAAAAACCTGTATCCGATGAAACTTGCCGAACGTATTAATCTCGCGCAAGTCAATGCTTCAATTCTTTAATCTAAAATCTAAAATCATCTAAAATCATCTAAAATCGCTTGACCGAAGAACGAGCCCGCCGGGCCCCTGGCTTTAGACACGGGGATAAGTCGGCAGCGGTTTCAACCGCCTCCAGCATTTAACAAATCTTAATGCAAAATTAGTGTAGTATGCAGGTTCGTGCTGTATAACTATAATATGAGCGTTAATTACAAATCAAACAAAAATGTTGTTTACTCGTGTAAATACCATATTGTGTGGTGTCCGAAATATCGCCGAAAGGTTTTAATTGAGGGTGTCGATACCCGATTAAAGGAAATACTGTTAGAGGTGGCGACCGAGTTTAACAGTGAATTAATCGAGATGGAAGTAATGCCAGATCACGTTCACCTTTTGAGCGAGTGCGATCCTCAGTTTGGGATTGCCAAGCTGATTCGGTACATGAAGGGGCGTTCTTCTCGATATCTTCGCCAAGAATTTCCTTGGCTAAAAAGTCGATTGCCAACTCTATGGACGAATAGCTACTTTATTGCAACTGTTGGCGGTGCGCCAATTTCAGTAATTAAGCAGTACATTGAGAATCAGAAAAATGTCTAGTTATGGATGCCAGCAAAATCTAATCAGTCCAAGTCGAGAGCTAAGAAGCGTACTGGAATTTGTATGCGAAGAGTCGAACAAGTTAGCTAACTGCGGGACTTACTATTCTCTGGAGTTATATTTTAAAACCGGGAGAATTCCTAGCAAGTATGACTTACACAAGTTGTTCAAGGATAATCTTCACTTTAAAGCACTATATTCCCATGTTGCTCAACAAACGTTGACCAGCGTTGCGGAATCTTTTAAGTCGTACATTGGGCTGTTAAAAGGAATCAAGGGTGGTACGGTAACGCAACATCCTAAACTACCAAAATACCGCAAAAACAGCTTAAAACTTGTAACCTTCCCAAAGGCAGACGTAAAGCTAAAGAATGGACAATTGAGATTCCCGTTGGGAAGTAAGGTCAAACTCTGGTTTGGAATTGGTGAATTTTATTTGCCAATGCCATCTAACCTAGACTACAAGGCAATTAGAGAGATTCGCATTTTACCAAGAAATAAACAATTTTATGTCGAGTTTGTCTACCAACTTCAGTCAACAGCAGTTGAGCTGGATGTTAGTAAGGCTCTGGGTATCGATCCAGGATTGAATAATTGGTTAACTTGCGTTTCCAATGTAGGAACAAGTTTTATCGTAGATGGACGGCATCTAAAATCATTAAACCAATGGTATAACAAGCGGGTTGCGTCGATCAAAGAGCATAGATATCAAGGCTTTTGGTCTAAGCGATTGGCAAAAATCACGGAAAAACGAAACAGACAAACGAGAGATGCTGTTAACACTTCTGCTAGATTAGTATTGAATCATTGCCTAGAAAACCAAATAGGTACAATTGTTTTTGGCTGGAACAAGGGAATGCGCCAAGAAATAAGTCTTGGTAACAAAACCAATCAAAATTTTGTGCAAATTCCTACCGCTCGATTGAAGGACAGGATTTCCCAGCTTTGTGAACAATATGGTATCCAGTTCATTGAAACTGAAGAGAGCTATACAAGTAAGGCGAGTTTTTTAGATTCGGATGAACTACCTAAGTGGGCGTGAAAAAACTGAAGGGTGGAAAGAATCAGGAAAGCGCATAAATCGCGGACTGTATCGCTCAAAAGACGGAAGCAAAATTAACTCAGATTGTAATGCTGCTGGAAATATTTTGCGAAAAGTAGCGACAACTTTAGGGTTATGCCTTAAAAGAGTCAGTAGATGCGCTTTGATTTCGCCTTTGAAAGTTCGTATTTGGACTCTTCAAGAATCCCCGTCCCTGAGCGGGCTGGGGAGTATCAACGTTAACTGTAACTTTGTTTGGCATGGATATAACACGCTCTTTGCTTCCTTTCCCGGATCAAACAATGATTTAGGTCTGTTGGAAGCTGTCTTAAACCATAGGAGTTAAATTATAATGATTTCTTTCTCTAAGCTCGGGAACTACGGAAGACTCGGTAATCAATTATTTCAATACGCATTCCTTAGAATAACAGCACGGCGTTTGGGAACCCAATTTTTTTGCCCTAAGTGGGATGGAGATGATATCTTCAACCTTAATGACGAAGGTGAGCGTGCTAGCGAACCCTCCGGGATTATTCATTATTTCGACCCCCATCCTCAAGCTGGCTTTACATCCGAAGCACTTTCCATCGGAGACCACACTGAAATTCAAGGGTTCTTTCAATCTGAAAAATATTACTCAGACAAGCGACTTGTACGTGAGTGGTACACGTTCAATAACGAGATTGTCACGGAGGTCGAAAAACTCTACGGCGACATTTTGCAAAGGGATTGTGTCAGCTTTTCGCTCCGCCTCGATACCGACTATGGCAATACCCGAGAATATTTCCCGCTTTACCCGCTTTCTTTTTACAAGAAGTCCTTAAGTGCGATCGACCCCCAAGGTCCCATTCTTGTCTTCTCCGATCGTCCCGATTTAGCCAGAGAATTTCTTCGTGACCTTCAAGGGCAGGAATTTATCTTTGTAGATAACCTGAATGGTCCTCAGCAGCTTTATTTAATGACCCGATGTCGAGCTAATGCTATTACTAATTCAACGTTTTCCTGGTGGGGCGCTTGGTTGAACGGACACCCAGAGAAGATAGTAGTAGCCCCGACAGATTGGTGCCGCCCAGGGGTGCCAAACCCGGTTGAAGATATTCTATGCGATGATTGGGTCAAGCTCTCAGGCACTCATCCCATCTTAGATCACTTTCAAGTATGGAGGCTCAGACACCCCGTCGCGACAGTCAACCGGCTCTTGAGTCGTTTCCAAAAATAGATACTTGACCAGGAGAATCATAACAGGTTAAGTCTAATAAGCTGTTCGGCATTTAAAGGACTTGCGTAAGGTGCGTCAGCATCTAAGGTTTTCCGTTTCAGCGTAAGGGTTCGCTTCTGACGCACCCTACTAGCCTCGTTACTGGTTTAAATGCTCCACAGCTTAGACATCTCCGAGAAATCCCAAACCATTAACATGATGGGTTTGTAGCGGTTTGAGCGCAGTTGTCAAACCGCTACAAAGCGCGATTTTCAGTTTTTGGATCTCTCGTTATATCATTTCCGGTTACACTCATACATGATGTTGACGGTTGACGGTTGACTGTTCACGGCGTCAACAGTCAACCGTCAACCGTCAACAGTGAACTCGAATTTACTATTCCGATGCTAACGGATTTGATATTAAATCTTGATTTTTCGTTTTTTTAGAGAGAAAAACCTTGAAAACATCCGTAAACATCAGATTGATTTTGCCGATGTTCCCGCGATGTTTGATGGTGAAATGCTGATTGAGATCTTCCGATCGTTTTGATTATGGCGAATATCGCTGGTTTGGAATCGGTTTTCTCGGTTCTGGAATAGCGGTAGTAGTCTGGACATCACAGTAAGTTTCCGCCTAATCAGAATTTAGCTCCGTAAACCGAAAAAATAGGTGCAACAAAAGTTATTAATAACAAGTGAAATCTATTACTTTTGTTGCTAGAGTTATTGTATTGAAAGAATTCTCAGCAAATATAGTCAACTAATCAATTAGCTACAGGAGAAACCTCATGGCTGTATATTTAATCGCAGACGTTAAAGTTACCGATGATGCCTGGATTCCTGACTACGCAGCAAATGTTCACGATATCGTACATAATCATGGGGGGAAATACCTTTCCCGCAGTGGCAATATTACGACTATTGAAGGCGAGGAACTAGAAACAACGCTGGTTGCCTTGGTGGAATTTCCTTCTATGGAGGCAGTGCAAGGGTTTTGTAACGATCCAGCCTATGCAAAATATCGTCAAGCTCGGCAGGCTGGTAGTATCAGCCGGCTCCATGTAATCGATGATACTGATGTCGCAGGAACCATACCCTATTTACCAAAAGGTTAATATCGTCAATTGTATGGTGTATTGCGAAGACCCATTGGGCAATATTGTCGAGATTTATAGCCACAGCTACGAATTGAAATATTCTGCTGGAGCTTATATGATGTTCGGGCGATCGCATATCAGATCGCATCGATCGAACTTGTGAAAAGTTCGATCGCGCATTTCCTACTTAGGAGCGCGAATTAAATAACTTACAATTTTAATTGTTATTGTGGGATGGGCGTCCCGCCCGTCCAAAAAGGACG
>NZ_JAUBTT010000224.1:0-2990 GCF_036705125.1 Microcoleus sp. B7-D4 | reverse complement strand
GCACTGATTCGTTCTGAGCCTTCGAGTTGTTGAATATGTCTGCTTTTTCTCTATCCTTTACTAAATAGGACTACCAGATATTGTATGACCAGAGGTATATTCAGGCTGCTTGGATGTTGCCGATCCTAGCTCTTGGCATTTGGCCTCGCGTACTCTGCAATACAGGAATTGAGTCAGCTCTGTTGGCCATCGGGAAAGTTCAATATCCAGCTTTCCGCCAATTCTTGCGGTTTCTTTGGACTAGCATTGGATTATGGGTGGGATTTTCTACCGCAGGATTGCTAGGAGCGATCGTCGCAGTTGCCCTGAATGACCTTGGCTTCTATGCTGCAATTAGCTACGGTCTTTGGGGTGAAAAAGTGAATTGTCTGGTGCAAGATATTCAAGCTACACTTCTGCTTTTAGGATTGCTTGCAGCCGTGGTGGCAGCTCGCTACTTTTTTGGGGTTTGGTCTTCCTATAGATTTACTACTTCAGAAATACTCCTAAGATTGAGCGCTCCTCCCACTTCCTGAATGACAAAGATTAAGGGGATATCAGCCCAGTCCTTCTAGGACTGTTTTTTCTTGAGTCTCAGGTTCCTAATTAACTCTCTAAGTAGGGGTTACTGAATAAGTGCAAAAAGGTTACACCCCATATCTTGGACAATTGCTCGATCGAAAGTCAAAGGCAAGGAAAACAGATCAAATAGGGCACAACCCTTGCATCACCGCTAGCGATCGTGTACCGAAAAGCTGAGCGAGCCCCCACCTCGCCAGAAAACTGTGAATTCCTCTAGGTCGGAAATTTAGCCTCGCTCGCGTGATGGCAAAACTGGCTAATACTTCTGGAACAGAAGATTGCTGTTACTTTTTTAGTCATGAATCTTTCTACCTGGTTGCTCCGGGTTTTTTGTTTTTTTGTTGACCCATATTTTTGAGGGTTTCACCTTGAAATATAGCGCCACTATAAGCTAGGGTAATCAGGAGAATCAAACTTGTTAAACGCTGCGAGAATTTGGGAAAAATTAGGTAATTAATTTTGTCTACTTACTTAGGGCTTGCTGAATCAGTGAGAAAAGTAAACAGTGTATGGGTTTTCCGACCAAAAAAGTAGTAATACCATTTTTTTAAAGATGTGATAGACTTGTGTAAAAAGTCAAGGAGAGCATTACAATGTCGGGTCGTCCTCATATAAAAATTACAGAATCTGTAGAAGGTTTGCGAGAAATCCTCAAGCAACAAAAAAAAATACTAGCTTATAATAAAGTTCAAATGCTTTATTTATTTCAGTCAAAACAAGTAGAAACTGTTCGGGAAGTATCCACAGTTTTAGGTAAAAGTGAGGCAACGATTCATCGCTGGCTCTCCCAATATAGAAAGGGCGGTCTGGAAAATTTGTTAAAAAATAGGCAGGTTTTCGGTAGCCCAAAAAAGTTCTCAGTTGAAATAGCAGCGACCTTGCAACAAGAGTTGAGAGACCCAGAAGGATTTAAGAGTTATAAAAAAGTTCATCTTTGGCTCTGGTTGATTAAAGGAATAGCCAGTAGTTACTCGGCTGTCTATTCTTTAGTAAGATGGGAATTAAAAAGTAAATTAAAAATTCCCAGACCTCGCAGTATTTCTCAGAAATCTACGGCAATTACTGAATTTAAAAATAACTTCCATCAACAGATAAAACCTTTACTAGACAAAGCTTTACCTCAAGTAAACAAATATAAAAAAGTCACTTATTGGTGTAGTGATGAAACGCGGATAGGGCTGCATACAATAAAGTCGGCGTAAGCTGACGCTTTCCGGCGTAAAGCCACGAGGAAAGCATCAATGGAAATAAGAGTGTTTTTGGCTGTATGGCGCAGTATCGATCCCTACGGGAAAAAGTTTTTTTGGGGAGTTTTCGCATTTAGACAAAGTTTGTTTTGAAGCATATTTACAACTTTTGTCAATACAATATCCTCATGAATTACACATCATTCAAGTAGATAACGCACCCGCTCATAATTTAAGCTCATCTGAATTACCAGACAATATCATTTTACTATTTCAGCCTCCGGCAAGTCCAGAAGTAAATCCCACAGAAAGAGTGTGGGAATATCTCAAAGATTTTTTAGCTTGGTCGGTGTTTAGTAATCTTGACGAACTCCGCACAAAAATCCAGGAAATTTTGGCATCTTTCACCGATCGCGTCATTGGTTTTCTCACCGGATGGTCTTGGATTTTACATTCTTTATCTCTATCACATCTTTAAAAAAATGGTATAAGGGTGCAAGAAAAACAGGTATAATGGCTCAAAACCCGTGCATCACCATTTGTGATCGTGTACAGAAAAGTTGAGCTTGCCCCAAGCCCCCCATCCGACTTTGAACTTCCCTTTGGAGGAAGGTTGTCTGCTGACAACCGTTGGGTAAAAATGACCCAACTAATTCCTTGGTCGGAATTTGAATCAGATTATGCGGAAAATTTCCCGACCGAAATGGGCGCACCCGCCAAATCCTTTAGGATGGCATTAGGAGCATTAATTATTAAAGAAAAGCTGGGAATCAGCGACATAGAAACAGTAGAACAGATCCGAGAAAACCCATACCTGCAATACTTTATCGGTCAATCAACTTACAGTAATGAACCCCCATTTGACCCATCACCCCGCCATCCACTTTCGGCAGCGAATCAGTGCGAATTTAATCAAGAAAGTGAACGAACGAATGGTGGAAAAAATGCGCGAAACCACCCCAAAACCGCCAGAAAAAAAAAAGGATTCGGACGAAAAAAATGAATCAACCAATCAAGGAAAATTAATCATAGACGCGACCTGTGCCCCAGCAGACATTAGCTATCCGACGGACTTAGGACTATTAAACAAGGCTAGAGTTCATACCGAAAAAATTATCGACATCCTCTATAAATCCCTCAAAGAAAAAATCACAAAAAAAACCAGAACCTACCGAAAAATAGCCAGGAAAGACTACTTAGCAGTAGCCAAACAACGACGACCTAAACGAAACAAAAAAATCC
>NZ_JAUBTT010000100.1:0-29243 GCF_036705125.1 Microcoleus sp. B7-D4 | reverse complement strand
TTCACAATGGGTAATCGATAACTGGTAACTGGTAACTGGAATCACCCTTTACCCTAATTACCAACACTATAAACGGCTTCAGGAGTTTTGGCGATCGGTTAATTCGATTCGCACTTTTTTATTTTTTTCTCGTGCTGAAACTTTTCTGCTTCCCAGCCCGATCGAGAAGCGGGAGATTGCAAGTCCTCCTTTTTCCCGCCGCTTTGATAGTGATGCTGGCCCTTTACAAACTCAAAATGAAATTCTTGATTTTCCATAATTCTTGCTCTCGTTTATGTTCAGCGGGCGATGTTCAGTGCGGGCTCGAAAGGGCAAACCATGCAAGTGACCAAAAATGGGGTTTCCTCTTCTAGCTTTTGCAGTTCTTCCCCACTACAGGTTTCATAGAATATTGCGGGAATATTCTGCAAGTATTCGTGCGGGGTATCCCGCCCACAGTTGGAGCAATGATAATATCCCTCTGGCAATTCATCGTTTTCCATTAGTTAGCCCCTCCTTTTCCTTTCTGGGCTTCGATTTCCTGCAACTGAAGCTTTATCTCCTCAATTGCCTGTGCGGTATCCATCAATCCAATTTTGATATCTACTTTCAGTTTTTCGGTGGCTGTATCGATTCTGTTTTCTAGGGCTGCCAGTTGTTCTAGCCTTTTAAGTTCCACTTGCTCCTCCTTTGATGAATGCAATCTGTTCATGGGTTAGCTGCTGAATTTGCTGCGGTGGTTGCCAGCGATGGCCCCAGTTCTGGCGAAGTTTGGAAAGTGCGATCGGACTGGGGAAGAATTCGGCCGCTTCTACCCAAACCCCAATTCCTGATTCCTGTTGGGCATAATAATCATGGAATTGCGCCCGCGATACTCTTGCCAGTTTGCCTTGCTCCGATGCCCGCCACAGTCGATCGACAGTCAATGATTGGCGCTTCAGAACCCGGACAATTCCTAGCAGTTCAGCAGTCGGCAAGGTGGCATAAATTACAATAGTATCGCCCGGTTTTAGGGATGTTCCAAACTTGCCTTTTCTGAGTTCGATTGTCTTCGGACTCCGGTCGAGGAAGAATGCAGAAGCCCAAGTCGGTCGCACTGAAATTAGGTAGGTATTAGTCACTTTTTTTACTCCCTTCAATTCTCTTCCAGCCCAACTCCAGAAACTTAAAGATTTCAGAATCCTTGCCGAGAGATTATTGGATTTTTTTTGCTGCTATCACCGCATCCTTTTGAATTAGCTCGGTGTCGGTAATGGTGCTAGCCAACTGCACCGATGAGATAAGCGCCAGGGCTTCAGTCGGTGTGAGTTTTAGGGATGTGGTGTTGGTATCATTCATCTGCTTCCTCATCCCGTCTTAATGCCTCCCTTAATGCTTCCAAATTCGCTACAGCTACATCAATAGAAGCGCTGGCAGTATCAATCAATTGTTGTTCAGATTCCTCCAGCCACGATGTATCTGTGAATGGGTTGCAGATGTGTGCTTCGGCTCTGAGTTTTGCAGCTTGCAAGAAGGCGATGCACGTTGCTAATTCGTCAGGAATCGGCGGGTTGCCGGAATGCTCGTACTGCTTATAAGTTGACATTGTTTTGTCCTCTTTTAATTGCGGTCATTGTCGGTCAAATCGTACTCAAAAATGATGTTGCCCCGTCGTACAAATTCTGCAAAGATGGCATCGAATATGGGGTCGAGAATGAAGTCCGGGAGGACGCTTAATAATTTACTGAGCATTGTCGTTACCTTCTCCTTTCATTAAGTTTTCAAGCATAGTTCTTGCATCTATGTAGCGATGATTATTCCTTCCCCCATCCTTCAAGCCCCAGAGCAACCAAATCGTTTTTTGTTTACCCAACTTTTTGGCAATTAATAACCTAGCTAGCTGCACCCGTTCCTGATGGTCTGTCAGCGGGAATTCCTCAGAGAAGACAGGTGCGGAAGTTTCCGTGAGTACATCTGCCAAATAGTCCTCTAAACTGCGTTCCGAGGCTTCCAAATCTTCCGAGCCTTCCGAGCCTTCCGAGCCTTCCTCTCCCTTCCAATAAGGGTTCTGGAGGTTTCCCCAATCTTGGACGGAAGGCACATTGCCCTTCCCAGATGAACTGTCAGAGATGTCGGCTTGACCGCTGGAAGCTTCCATACCAGACACAATTTGATGCTGTTGTTGGTAGTGGCGAACATTTGCTTGCAGGCACACTGTGGGGGGTGACAAAGTGGAGAGCATAATCGGTCGTTCGTGCTGTTTGGAAATGGGTTTGAGGTCGTTAAATTCGACTAATAGCGCCTGCCGTACTTCCTTGTTTTCAATGATGGAATGAGTGGCAATCATGTTTGCGAGAACGCCGTAAGAGTCGTTAACAAAACCGAATTCGTCGGTGTAGTAATTGCCCAGTCCTATTAGATTGAAGTTCTGGCGGATATTGGAATCGGCTTTCATGCCTATAGCCAACAAATAGAAGCTCTGCAAGTCTGCCCAAAACCCGACGTTGAAGTCTCGACCGTTCAAGCCAATATCACACAGTTCTACTAGGTAATTTGATGCTTTTACATCGGGATGAGAAGCCATTTCTTGGAGCGCTGAATTGATACTCAGCCAGTCAGCAAGCAGCAGTCGCACGGGTGACATACTTGCTCTTTCGTGTTCTTTTTTTCTCCTTCTGGTGTCGTAAATTTCCCAAACGTGATGGATTCTGTCGAGCGTAGCTTTGAGGTTTGTGATTTCAAAAAGTGTGACTCTGCCCTTCTCTCTCAGCCCACAATAACTATCATTCTTTTGGCTAACTACCCAGAACTCGGTATCAGGGCATTTCTCTAAAAGCAGCGAGATTAAACAAGCTTGCGTGACTGTCTTTCCGCCTCCACTTCCGGCAATAAAAAGCAGCGACAGCCGAGAGCCAGCGACTTGTTTGAGGATGGCAATTGCTTTGGTTTCGGACGGATGAAGCAGATGCGATACTGTTGCCGATTCAATAGCTGATGCTGAACCCGATTCTACTTTGTCGCTAGGATTATTAATGCCGTCGAATGTTTGTGTACCTGTCAACTGAAATTGAAAGGGAGTTTTTTGGTTCCGCAGAAACGCAATATATTCTCGCTTTTTATCCTCTGGCAAACCCGCAGTTTCCGCCTCGAAAACTGCTTCCTCAGCCTCCATTTGAGCGATGCGGATGTCGGCTTCACCCAAAACTTCACACTGTTTTAAAACCACCGCACAGTCATTCGCGACCGCCTCCACATCGCCCTCGGCCTGTACTTCTTTAATCCTCATTGCCCGGTAATCTTCCAGCAGCTCAGTACGAGCCGCCAGTTGACCTTTTGCTAGGTCGCGCTTCTCTGCAAGAATCTCATAGTTTGCAAGCTGTCGCTCAGAGTTTTGTAGGCTTCTCAAGCCAGCACCCGCAGCCCAAAAACTGCATCCAGCAAGCGCCATCCACAATGCTTTGTGCGGATTTGTGGCGGGTATTTTCTTATGGAAAACCACGTTGGGATTAGCCTTCCACTTCTCTGCGTGGTACTCGGTCATTATGTACGGTTTGCCTGCTTTATCAACGCATTGCAAGGCTTGTTTGTTGCGGATGCAGAGCTGCACCCTATTGCTTGCCGTCCCCTGGATTGCGGTTATTCCGCTATACACTCCCAGTATCAGTGCCAAGGCAACTGCCGACAGCTTGCCAGCAATCGGGAGTCTTTCAAAGGTCAACAACAGAGCGCGGTTTGACTTAAGCAATTGAGCGTGTTTTTCGGTCAAGGGTGTCATTACTTGCTGACTCCTTTGGCTTTGAAGACTAAGCAAAAAACGATGAGGACAAGCGCAATTGAAGGCAAGTAATCAAAGTTACTGGAAGCAGGTTTTTTTACCGTCTGAATTTCTTTTATACCTGTCTCTAGGCGTGGCTCTGCATCGCTTACTTGCTGCAATTCAGTAACTGGCTCAGCAAGAGTAGCAATCATGCCAAGCGTCACTCCAGCGCCAACAATTGCAGTAGGTAAGCGATGCTTTGATTGCCCGGTAATCTTGGCTGCTAAGTAAATCTGGTAGATACCAATTGCAACCACTGAACCGCCTGCGACTTGCATGATATGGAATGCGAAAACCACGGCTGAACCTAACAGTGTGGGCGCAACTACTTCGCAAAGATTGGCAGCGTCCCGGTACTGGCGTTCAGCATTGGTTTCCTCTGGTTGCGGTTGCTCAATTGTTGGTGCTGTAACTTGTTGTTGCTGGTACTGTTGCTGTTGCTGTTGCTGTCCCCCTCCCGCAAAGGAAAGGGGACTTGACCCGATGAATTCGTGCATAAGTCCCCTCTTGCTTAACGGTTGTTGAGATTCATTACACCTGCGAACCAGCCCCCAAACCCTCTAGGCGAACCAGTTGCCGACACGCTGGCGCTGTTGTTGCTGGCAGATCCAATAGTCACTGGCACTTTCTCCTGAATCCCTTTATCCGAGCCGACTGTTGCGCGACTGAGCAGCTTCTGTCGCCTCTCCCGGAGTGATTCTTGGATGGTCTGACGTTTCTCTGCCACCTCACCCCTGTTTGCGATAGCTTCCATCTTGTTCTCGTGTCGCCACAATTCCGCTTGTAAGTCACCCGTGAGCTCGGAAGCAATCTCGGCTAATCCGTGCTGACGCTTGGTTTCAATCTTCAGCATTGCTGCACGGTCTTTGGCATCTAGTTGCTCCATCTCAGACCCAAATTCCGCATTGAGCTTGCGAATTTTAGCGATCGCATTTCCGACTTTAGAGCCGAATTTCTTCCTAATTTCTGTCCATGTGACCTGACCGTCGGCAATTTTCCCCAACGCCTCCAGATAGGTTTCAGCGTTATCAAGGAAGGGTTCTAAAACTAAGGCAAGCTGTTCGGCATTGGCTGCTTTATCGGCCATCGCTTCCAGCTTGGTGACATCGCTCAAGTAAGAGAGAATGTCAGCCTCTGTGTCTGCCCAGTCTCCCGCTTTTTCATCAATGTAGGGGCTGTGTCCCGCTGCTGGGTTCCTTATTGCTATGCTGCTGGTGTCGTTGCGTCCAAAATCCATAGTAAAATCTCCTTAGATTAGTCCCCCAGCACAAGCTAGGGGAAGAATTACGAGCCAGTCGGTTACTTTCTCAGGGCGATCGGCTGGCTTTGATTTGTCATTTGGTTGAGCTTGTCAGATACTCGATCGCCCGCCGGATGACCAATAACGGGCAAAAATTCACCGCGCCGCCAGCTTTCCGAAAGTTCGATCGCCGTTGCCAAATCCAGTCCAACAGCCGTAAATTGGCACTCCGGGAATCCGAGGTTATCGCAGTTGATGCACGGACGCTCTGGCTCATCGGTAACAGGGGGCTGCAACATTGCCCAGATTTCGGGGTTGGATTCAGGCGTAATTTCAAAAACTTTGGTCATTGCTCAAGCCCTCCTATTTAGAAACGCTTCCAGCATCATCTGAATTCAGATTAATGCTGTTGTTAATCGTGACGTTTCCGTGAATAATTGTCGGCTCTGGAACTCGCTTTGCGCCGGATTGGTAGCCCGTATCGTACCCAATTGCAAAGACAAGAGTGCCAGCTACAAGCGCACCGCCAACCATTATCTTGGTCAGGTTTTTATCGAAGTCTTTGTCATCATCGTTAAGCATCGTTTAAACCTCCTCAGATTTCACGTCAATTGCCTCGCCATCCTTAGACAAATCCTTGCGTTCCGGCGTTGGTGAAGACTTATGGTTGATGACCGTGCCAGCAATGAAATCACCCTTAATTGTTTCGACGTAATTACCGCCATTCGTATTGATAACCCGTTTTCCAGGTTTGCCGTCTTCAAAAACTACACCGTTAATAATTCGTACCATTTTTAATCCCTCAAACTGTTGATTTGACCGAGTATTTCAATGCCTTTCGCGTCTGTAATGCCTTCTTCTCTCAGACTCTGAGCTGCCACTACAACAGCGTCCTGAGATTTGCTGGCGACAACATTAAACACTCGCGGTGCGTTGTACTCGCGCTTGACTTGAACTTTGTAGAAGCTCATGATTCCGCCCCCAGTTTCATCGCCCGTAGCTGGGCTAAGACTTCCGCTTGGGCTTTCTGTTCGGCTTGAAAAACGGCCAGAGCTCGTGCAGCCCCACGATTTTGAGCTGCGTTGATTTCAGCATTGTCCAAGTCAGCGTCGCGCTGCCCGGCCGCCTGATTTTCGGAAGCAATTTGAGCTAGAAGCTGCTGCACATTTTGATTCAAGGATGCCGAAGCAGAATTTGCATTCTGATTCAATTGGGTGATCCGGCGATCGAGCACTGGGATATATTCGGAGATTGCCAAGGCTCCAGTGATCGAGGGAGAAGATGCGGCGGGGGCACCCTCTACTAATTTCCGCAATTCGCTAAGCTTCCCTGCATTCAGCAATTTGCAAGCTTTCAGGGCAAGCTCAGAGTATTGGGTCGCTCGTGCAGCGCCACGGCGGAGAGTTTCGCGGTCGAGTCCGTAAATGCTAACGAGCTTGGAAATCGATTGCTGGAGGCCTGCTTTGCTCAGTTTCAGCAGCCCTTGAATTTGCACCGCAGAGTACCAAATTTCTTCATCCTCTGGCTCTGAATTATCGATAGGCTCGGACTCAACGTCAATTACTGCAAGGTTTTCTAGTTCCATAGTTCAGTCTGTTTTAAAATTGGCATTTATCGATGAAAACGATTTCTATCGATATGTGTGTTAGTATATCAGTGCATCAGTGCATTAGTCAACTAATGCTTTTTGTCTCTTGTTACTCCAATAAATTGATGGCTTTATGCCTTAATGCCTTGTTGCTCAAATAAACTGGTGGATATGTCCATCAGCAAAAGGGGTAATGTGGCTAAAGGAGAGATGTCAATTCGGGTCTATCTGTTGCCCGAATTAAAAGACAAATTCAAAACAGCTTGCTTTCTTAATGGGCTGAATATGTCGGATGTTACCGCCGCACTTATTGAAGAATGGCTGACGAAAAATGCTGTAGACCTACCAGCACCCCAAAGAATCTCTAAGGCGCTAACCGAAACTGGTTCCGCCGACCCGCAGCCAGCCACAGAACCGGAGCCCACAGAACCGGAGCCAACCGCAGCAAAGCCAGCAACAGCAGCAACAGCTAAGCGGGGTAAGGCCAGTAAAGGTGCTAGTTAATGTCTAACAAATGTCTAACAAATATCTAGCAAATGTCTAACAAATATCTAGCAAATGTCTAGCAAATGTCTAACAAATATCTAGCAAATGTCTAGCAAAGGAAACAGACAACCATGATCCAAACCCAAACCAAAACAGTCACATTTGATGAGTTTGTTGCCTGGTATCCAGAGAACTCTGTCCGCCACTACGAACTACACAACGGAGTTATTGTCGAAATGCCTAATCCTACAGGAGATCATTCAGACGTTACAAGCTTTATCACCATCAAAGTAGCAGGTGAAATTGAACGTCGCGAATTACCTTACTCCATCCCCGGTCATTGCCTACTTAAACCCGTCCGCGATCGGGCAGGTTATCAGCCAGACGTAATAGTCCTAGACCGAACAGCGGTCATCAACGAGCCACACTGGAAAAAGGAATCTGTTATCACGATGGGCTCTTCGGTACGACTGGCTGTAGAGGTCGTCAGCACGAATTGGCGGGATGATTATTTTCTCAAAGCTTCCGAGTATGAAGAGATGGGCATTCCCGAATACTGGATTGTGGACTATCTCGGTTTGGGCGGTCGCAAGTTCATCGGTCATCCCAAACAACCCACACTTTCGGTTTGCCAGTTGGTAGATGGGGAGTACCAGGTCAAACAGTTGAGGGGGGACGATCGGGTTGAGTCGCTAGCTTTCCCAGAGTTGAGGTTGACTGCCGAGGTGATTTTTCGGGCCGGGATGCCTGCAAACGGGTTGAGCTAGAATGATGGGGCATTCCGGCGGCGGGCGATGAGTTGGGGGAGTTGCGGGCGATCGGTGCATCCCATGCACCAAAATTACTGCATCCTATGCAGTGAAGTGTCACAAACTCTCAAGCAAAAGATCCTTTAACTGCCGATATTCCAACGTCTTCTGGCACTTTCTCACCATCAAAACTCACTTCATTCTATGCAGTGAGTCGCTGTAAGTTTTTTGGGATAGCTTTAAAATTTTTCCCCTAAAATTACGAACTTCTTAATGTTATCTGCTAAATTAAAAAGAGTCGATTCGATCGAGGGCAAAACCTATCGATCGTATGATTCGGAAATTAGAGTGAAAACTGACAACTAGCAAAAGTTAAGAAGGTGCTTATGCTTTCAACTACAAGAAAACTGAGAATATCTTTCGCGCTTTCCCCGGAATTAACAGAGGCGCTTGATAATTATGCTGTCTCTTTTGGAGTATCTCGATCGGCCTTTACTGAAGAAGGACTTTGGATTTACTTAAATCAACTTGACAAGCACATGGAATCGAAAACTAAAACACGATTTCAAAACGAAGATGCGCTGGCAGCATAAGGGCTTCAGCGCATCTTTTTTTATCTTAAATAGTCCATACTTTGTCGCTAAGTCTTGGCAGGCGAACGACAAAAGTTAACCACACATCAACTCGGCATCCTAAAAAGATTGCCGATTGCTATCCCTATCATGCCATACATTGAAAAAAGAATAAAGCGCTATTTTTGCGCTGTTTTTGCGGTTGATGCTAGCTTGCTGGCTAGTCTTTGTGCCATCTGTAGCGGTGCGATCGAGCAAATTCTGAGTTTTAGCGCTACCTATAGATTTCAAAAGCCTGCAAAGCTTTGTTACATCTCAATTCTGCCACAAACTCCGGTAAATACGCAACATAACCGGGGATTGTTTGGGGTCACCTTTGAAGCGATCGGGGGTGCGGCGTAATGTACACCACAGAATCTACGCAAGAAAATCAAGGATTTGATACCGCGCAATCCACGCCAGAGCATCAAGGCCACATCGAAGCCGAGAGCGATCGAGATGCTGAAATGATAGCCACTTCTGATCAATCAATCCAGCAGCACCCTACAACACAAGGGCAAGTAGACTTAAGCGGCTTCGGGGTATTGTGCAGCGTTAACGAAAAATTCCTATCCCCTGAGCATGAAGCCCACATCGAAGGCAGAGGCTTACTCAATCCTTGGGCCCGTGAATGCTGCCACAGTGCCAGTATTGAGCAAGCTTCGCACTCTCTGGGATACCCAGTAAAATCGGCTGGCATCCTATTTATGGGGAATAATGGGCAAGTACAGTTCCGACCGGATATCCGAGAGCCGAAGCGAGGCAAAAAGGAGCCCCCAAAATACCTTTCCCCAAGCGGAGAATTTGACGCATTCCTCCCCACAAGCCCATATACCCCAGATTACTGGGATCAAGCGAATTTGGAGAAGGACTGCTACCACATTAATGATGTGCCTTATGTCCTCATTACTGAAGGGGTATTCAAGGCTATTGCCGGATGCTCAAACGATATCCCCACAGTCTCATTACTGGGAGTAGAGCAAGGGCTGACAGGCAAGAAAAAAGATCGCGAAAGCTTGCGGCATTTAGTACCCGCGCTGAGGAAGCTTGCAGAGGCTGGCTTCGGCTTTATCATTGCCTTCGATGCCGATGCCCTCACAAATTCCAATATCTGCGAGGCCGAGCGGAAATTGGCTAAGCAATTGGGTAAATTCGGTGTGCCAGTGCGATCAATAACTGGATGCTGGCCCGCTAGATCAGCGATCGAAGGGGGCGAGGTGAAGGATACAAAAGGCATGGATGATTTTATTCAGCATAAAGGGATTGAAGAATTCCGAGCAATCCTCAGTAAAGCCAAGCTATTCGGCGAGAAAGAGAATGATGAGGCGGGAGAACGCCTCGACAAAAAACCTCCTACACCCCGCAAGGTAGCAGCCCAAATAAAAGAGGATTACGGGCATCAATGGAAATACGATAACGAGCAAAAAACGTGGCGTGTATGGAACGGGAAGTGCTGGGAGAAGATTGAAATAGGGGCGTTTACCAGTTTGCTCAAAACCACGCTAGACGCAAGAAACATAGACTACCGTGGGAGCGCATACATTGAGGATGTTAAGAAATTACTAGAGCATGACCTGCGACAAGTGCGCTGGCAAACCTGGGACAAAACGCAATATATTAACTTTAGTAATTGCGTACTCGACGGCAATGAAAATAAAGCCCTAGAAAACTCTCCAGGCATGGGCTTCACTTCTTACCTTCCCTACGAGTACAAGCCGTTACAAGGCGATTTAAGCGACCCTTTGGAAGCCTTAAGGGTGAACTGTCCAAAAAGATACAAGTTCATGCGAAAGGCTATGGGGGGCGACGAAAAGAAAATGTTTAAATTGTTGGCTGTTGGCAATGCTGTACTAAAGCATCGCTTTCACAACCAACAGCAATTCGTTCACTACGTCGGGCCACCGGGTTCTGGCAAGGGTACTGAAGCCCGATTCACTCAGAAGCTAGTAGGTCGCGAAAATTTCAAAGGGTGCAGCTTGGAACGACTGAAAGATGGCTCAACAATGGCCTCGATTATTGATAAGCAGTTGGTAGTATTTGCTGACGAGCGCAAACCTGTAGGAATTGACAGCATACTCAGCTTGACCGGGGGAGATGCAGTGAGCTACCGGGAATTGCACACTCCGGCCGCTGATGCCTTCTTCTACGGATGCATTCTGATTTGCTCAAACAAGCCAATCTTTGTAGGAGATACCACAGGGTTAGAGCGCCGATTGTGCTTAGTGCATTTTGACAACCCTATCCCGACAGAGAAGCGCGACTACAGCATTGAGAGCGAATTCGAGCCTGAAATACCCGCCTACATTACTATCGCCCTGTCGCTGTCTGATACCGCTGTTACGCAAGCATTACGCGGCACTGGAGCTAGTCAAATCGCTGAATTTAAAGCAAAGGAATGGGAAATGAAATGCGAAACGAACTCAGTCGCAGCGTTCTTTGACATTAACCTAGTGCTTGATTCGGCAGCAACCGCGCCAACTTTAAACCTTTACAAAGCCTATAAAGATTGGTGCGAAGACGGCGGTCTAAAACCTCTCAGCGTGGTCAAGTTTCCCAAGTATCTTGCCGACTTGCTGGCAGATGAGAATTTGCCCGCCAAGTGGGTCAAATCCCGAACATCAAGTTTTGAAGGTTTGAGGCTGCGACTACAAAATGATGAGCACCCAACACGTTCGCAAACTTTAGAGGGTTCTGCACCAGTTGAAGCGGTGTTTTGCACCAGTTTTGTACCAGTTAATGCACCAGTTGAAGCCTTGCCTAGTAAGGATTTGCACCAGTTGCACCAGTTAGAGGCAAATATCAGTGAGGAAAACACAAACAATCACATTTCATCACCGCAAATAGTCTGCAACCAAGATGTAGTTGCGGAAGCTTCTATACAGCCAATACAAAAACCCCCCTCAACTGGTGCAACTGGTGCAAACTCCCTGCCTGCAAGCATTTCAACTGGTGCAGCAAGTGGTGAGCAAGTGGTGCAGGATACCCCCTCAAGTGGTGCAGTCGGTTCAAAGCATAAGGAATTTAAAGAAGGCGATCGCGTGGTCATAACCGAAGTTGGCAATCTACATCATGGGCAGAAGGGAGAGGTAATTGAGGTTAGTTACGGCAGCAGCGAGACGGATTATGAAATCAAGCTCGACAAAATATCGCACAACCTGCAAGTGATTACAGTTGCGGTTCCGAAAATCTCACACGCGCCCGTCCTGATGCAATTGAAGGCAGAGGGAGATGCACCATGCTAGAAACTACGCAACAGTCCCGATCGCCCTCCCTACTAGACCTTGCCACACACGCCGAGTGTCTAGGTTTCATCCGTGCAGCAATTGCCGGCAACGATCGAACAACAGCCCAAGACATCGCCGGCGTCCTAAAAGATTGCTGCAACCGTGGATATCTCGATCGCGCCGCCATCTGGAAAAGCCTTACCGAATCAGAGCAAAACCAATACCGCCAACTACTCGCGCCGCCGCCCATCCTCCAAGATTTTGCCCGCCGTATTCTAGAGGCTACTGGCTGGCAGTCTCCCGGTGTAGCGGCGGGGATTGATTGTGATTTGCAGGCTGTGATCGACCGTGGCGAATTGGTGGCGGCGGATGTGGTGGCAGTTGTGGGCGATCGGCACTTCCTAGAATTTCAGGAGTTGGTCGCACGTTGCCCAAAATATTTTACTGACCTCCCCGCACCGCCGATCAAAGCCGCCACCAAAAAAATTAGCTAATTTTTGTGCGCCCTAAAGTCAGGCAAGTGCAGTATAAAATCAGGCGTTTGCAGTATAAAGTCAGGCGGAAAGCAGGTATTTGTAGGGGCTGCATTTTACCTGTATTTACCGGAAAATATCCTGCAAATGCCTGACTTTTTCGGTCAAATTGCTGCTTTTTTGTGCAAGGACTGCCTTTGCTTGTTGAGGCTGCTTTTGGCTGTTTAGTTTTGGTAGCAAGCAATGTTTTTGTGATCACAAACCATGATTAATGCGTGCAGACAAAAAATATCCACCCCCATCAATATTGAGCATACTGCTTACCCACAGTTCAACCCCTGTTGATATGGAATAAGGAACGACTCGCGAGTCGCTACTGAAGCGTCCATGCCTCAATAAGAGCGGTAAGATATGGCACAGAGACGGCGAATTATGTTTTTGTTGGAATATATTAGCGATCGCTCCTTACGGCAAGAGATTACTGCTTGTACTCATAACGTGGAGAATTATAACCGCCATTGATAGCTAGGAGTTGAGCGACTACTGTAAACCGAGTCAGGGGGTAAATTTTTATCCGACTTTCAAACTCGCTCGGACAACAACTGTTTAGCCGATTGCAAAGCGCGAGTCCGACAACAGCAATTTATGCAACTGCCAAGGCTGACATAACGGCGGCTATGCTGCCAATTTTCTCACACTTGCTCGACTTGATTTTTAATTCAATTCCGATGCCGGAACTTGACTATTAAGTCAATCCAGTCTTTGTTAAAAACGCTAAAAAATTAGCTAATTGTTGCGTTAGCTAAAGTCAGGCGTTTGGAGTATAAAGTCAGGGATTTGCAGTATAAAGTCAGGCAAGTGCAGGTATTTGCAGGGGGTACACTTTACCTGCATTTACCTGAAAATATCCTGCAAATGCCTGACTTTTTCGGTCAAACTGCTGCTTTTTTGTGCTGTTCGTGTCTTTACCTGTTGGGACTGGTTATGGCTGTTCTCTCTCGGTAGCAAGCAATGGTTTTGTCCGTACAAACCTGACTTTTACGTGCAGAAACAAAAACAATGCACCCTCATGAATGGGGAATCCTAGGTGTCAAGGCGATCGCGCTCTTGCTAGCTATCGGACGAACGATTCCCTCGCCATCATCGACATCAGCAGGCTGCTTCGCTTGCAAACAGGAGGGCAAGGCGCGATCGCGTCAGGCATCCGCCGATACTCAACAGCACCAACTCGAATGCGTCGTGCCCGGCGAGGCTCCATCGTAAAGGCGGCTGCCCTGTACACCAATTGGCTCGCTCCTGGCTTCAAGAGCGACTGGCAGAAGCACAGTTCTATCCAAGTCCAAACTGCCCCATCAAACTTTCTTGCCTTGGCTGTTGTCGCGTGCGATCGCGCCAGTCCTGCCTACCAACAATTCTCATAGCAATCTTGCAAAAACCCTTAATTTGCAAAGAGTGCTCAATTTTACCCCCTATAACGTCTATTTGACATGGCTTGCTATGCGACTACCACACTAACTACGAGGATTGAGGAGGATTCAGAAGGGTCTAAATTACAAAAAATCGCGTCAAAAGCAACAATTCTTTACAAAATATGACAAGTATTTATACTGATTGTGACCGAAAAAGTAGGAATTACGAGGTGTAACGAGTAATAACTGTACTGGTTTCTCCTCTTTTTTCCTCCCAAATTTTAGCTAAAAATTGTGAATGAGTAAGTGCGATTTTCCTGCATTGTTTTGGTCAAAGTGTACTTGGATTGATAGCATCAATGGTGAGCCAGTGGTAGCGACTTGCAGGCTGATTCAGATATTCGAGTAAGGGCAGCGGAGTCGAGTCGCGAGTTGTAGTTTTTAAAGTCAAAATAATTCAAATCACCACAAAGGTTTGGCTTTGAATCGATCGCCGTGCAGCTATCGCCACAACTACCTAAAAACTAGGGCTGGGCTGTCAAGGGGCTTAATTTTACCCGCTCTTCAACTGTGCCTCCCAATCAATACCACTGATGCGATGTTAGCCAAGTGTTTCAAAAGGCTTGGTTTTACCCGCTCTTCAACTGTCCCGATTGCTCATACTATTGTGGCGACTTTTCTGGCAACACTGGCATCAATTGCCCCGTCACACCTGGGTAGCATGGGTGGCGATCGCTTCCCTGAGTTCTCAAGTTAACCAATCATGCTGGTTCAACGTTATGTAATGCCGCGTGAAAACTCATATCGCTAGGGCCTGGGTGCTTAGAGGGGCTCCGGCTCACGCACTCTCTCTGAAATCAAGTACAACCGTGCGGTAGCACTGCCTTCAATAAAGCCAAACAAACTGAACTGCAACTCAAAAAGAGAAAAACGCTACCGCCATTGTTCCGATACATTAATATGCAATAGCTGAATGGCTAATAACGAGGCCGCTATTTTTTAGGCAGTCTTAACAGCTTTTCAATTAGTTTTGCTTGCTCAATTGTGAAAATACAGCTTGCTATAAATGCTACCACTTTTGAGCCTCTGCTACAATTCATGGAATTAGGAGTGTAGAGTTTGCTGTTAAATTGTTAAATTGATATTAAGTGTACCGGGACAGGAAAAAACCTCAAAATTAACTTTTTGAGACTGAGTTTTCGTGAGTTTTTGGCTGTTTTTGGCTGTTTTTTCTGAGAATGTGCGAGTAAACTTGTGCAAGCTCAGCTTAATTGTTAGCTGAATTTGGGGGCTTGTTAGCAACAAAAACCGCATGAGAACTCAAACTTATGCCAGAGACGAAGCTTACACAAAAAGCAAAGCTCACTGGTAGCAATAGCAATGTTCAGCGATATATTTATACCAAAATATAAAAAACTTCTCAAATAAAGAGGAACGTTTGTATGGTAGAGCCACAACACGCTCAGTATTGAACAAAAATTCAATTAGGCGAACGATCGCCCTCGCAGTTTTAGCAGAATTAGCAGGCTCAACAAATACTTTTCGATGCAGTATTTCAACGGATAACCTGAATATTGACTCTTAGTGGTTGGGTTGAGCCTGTTTGTTTATGCAAGTTCAGCTATAGTTGCTGCTAGAACTACTATCGGGTAAGCTTTGATTCCAATTCCTGCGCTCGCTTCAGTTGGTGCGATCGCCAATGATTACCCGCAAATGCGGGGGAGCGAATAGGGAAAACAATTAGGTCAAATTGACCGATAATCAATGCCAATCGCGAGCGATCGCACCAACTGAAACAATCGCCAATGACTACAGGTTTTTGCAAGCAGCGGCTCTATTATTTATGAGCTTGCTGTTTTGATACTAAACTTGCACTCGATCGCGCTAACCCTTGTTTCCCCTGCCACTTTCCAGAAAAATCTGCAAAGTGCAAACAAGCGATCGCCCTACCAATAGAAACAAGTATATATTGTAGAGACTGATTTTCTTCAATAGCAGAAATTATCCTCAACTCTCAAACTAAGAACCGATATCCACCTCACCTCGAAACCAGAAGTAAGGTGTAGCAATAGCAATGTTCAGAGATATATTTATACTGCTAAAGAAATTAATCGCCAAATGGATGAAGTGGATGGTGCGATCACACCTACAACCGCAATTCAGGACAAGTGATCGCTGTACTCCCGAAATAGCTCACGCCCTTCAACGAGCGCCGAACAGTAAATTAAAGTCGCCACATCTGAATTATTCGCTATTCGCGAATGTAGAATAAAGGAAACAAAGCGCGCGCGACCTGAACTGGTCGTTTAGTCCGAGGAGCCCACTCCTCTAAGGGTTTCACACCCCTTACCCTCACGGAAAAGGCTCAATAATGAGTCCGGTCACGCTCAAGTAGGCAACGAAACAAGCGGAATGCAGACCCCGAAAGTAGCCGTAACTGACAGCCTAAGTTGGTTATAGAGCAAGAGGGAGTTATTCTATGATGAACATCAGTGAACTGTTGATTAAACTGCGTTATTTTCCAAGGAGCCAAATAAGGCTGATAGGCTCCGACCAAAAGGTAAATAGGTAGATTCGGCGTTGTGCAATCGCCAAATCGTGTGAATAAAATCCCTATCGCAGAATAGACAGCATCTAAGGAATAACAGACAACTAAACGGCACAACAGGGTAAACCCTACAGAGTCTAGAAGTGGTCGAATACTTCTAGTAAGTCCGAGGTAACAACGACTGAATTCTCTGGAGGGTAGAGGATGGATGAAAAAGCAAATGCTAACTTGTAATGAGTTAGATAGGGGTTCCAAATTTGCCTCTGACCGAAAGGAAAGCCGACTTTATCTGGGTCTTATACGAAAAACTAAATGTTATCGAAACTTAATCCGAGGACAAGTTAGATGGTGATAGCAATATCAACAAACGGAACAAGGAGACAACTAGAGGACTGGAGCCACATTCAATGGCGTAAAGCCCACAAGCTTGTTAAGAATCTACGACAAAGAATTTTTCGTGCTAGAAAACTTGGTAACTTCAGGACTCTTCGGAATCTTCAGAAGTTAATGCAACGAAGCTACGCAAACTTATTACTATCTGTTCGACGTATCACTCAGACCAACAAAGGTAAAGCAACGGCAGGAATTGATAATGAGATTATCAACACCCCAGCGCAACGAGTGAACCTGGTAAATAATTGGAAGGGGGGAAACCTCAAGCCAACCAGACGGGTGGAGATACCAAAGCCCAATGGAAAGAAACGACCGCTCGGAATCCCAACCGTGCGCGACAGAATCGAACAAGCAATAATTAAGAATTCACTAGAACCCGAATGGGAATCCGTGTTTGAACCCAATTCCTATGGATTTAGACCTGGCAGAAGTTGTCAAGATGCTATCGCCCAAAACTTTATCAGGTTGAAAGGTGGTAAAGACACTTGGGTTCTAGAAGCCGACATTCGAGGATTCTTCGATAATATTGCCCATGAATCTATCCTATCCATGATTAGTAACTTTCCTAAGAGAGAACTAATTAAAGGATGGTTAAAAGCTGGATTTGTTTCCAATGGTAAATACAATCCAACGGAAACAGGAACTCCACAAGGTGGTGTTATCTCACCCTTATTAGCCAATATTGGACTCCACGGATTAGAGCAAATGATCAAGTCCATACTTCCTCATTATGCGAAGAGAAAGGGAACTCAAACTGTACAATTTGGGGTAATCAGATATGCTGATGACTTCATCGTCACAGCTAGAGATAAAGAAAGTCTTGAAAATGTTCAAATCCAGATTCAGCAATGGTTGTTAGAAAGAGGGCTTGAACTAAGCGCGGAGAAGACATTAATAACGTCAATGGAAAAAGGCTTTGATTTCTTAGGTTTTAACCACCGTCATTATAATGACAAGCTATTAACCAAACCCTCCAGGAAGAAAGTCCTAGATTTTTGTAAACGGATAGGGGATGAGATAAAAGCTTTAAATGGCTCAAAACAGGAAGATGTAATCAGCAAACTAAATCCAATTCTCCGAGGTTTTGCTAACTACTACAAAGGAGGAGTTAGCAAAGTAACCTTCAACTATATCTCTCACAGGGTATGGCAATACCTTTGGCGTTGGGCAAAACGTAGACACCCCAACAAAGGCACAAATTGGGTTAAAGACAAATACTTCAAAACTATAAATGGTAATAAATGGGTATTCGCCTGTGAATTAGGCGAACGTGAAAATAAAGACCAGAAGTTTAACTACTGCCTTTATTCTATAGCATCAACACCTATTGAACGCCATGTAAAGGTTAATGGAGGAGCAAGTCCCGACGACCAAACACTTAAAGAGTATTGGGACAAAAGAAACCAAAAATTAGGCAAATCCTACTGGGCAAAAGGTAGCAAAAACTATCTCATAGCACAAAATCAAAAATGGAAATGTCCAATCTGTGGTCAACCACTACTCAACGGTGAGGAAATCGAAACCCATCACATAGTACCTGTTGCTAAAGGCGGCTTAAACGACATAAGTAATCTTCAGCACTTACACTCACCGTGTCACAAACAGGTACATTCAAAACCCAAGTCAACTAGCTTGAAGTAAGGCTTGAGCCGTGTGAGTGCGAAAGTCTCATGCACGGTTCTTAGGGGAGGGGAGAGTGGCGACGCTTGAACCTTACCCGACATAAAGCGATGCTCAAACCGCAAGATATCCTTGCCATACTCAAAGTCCACTGTTTGCTTCAAGCAACCTGGACTTACAGCACCCTCGCTCAAAGCTTAGGCATGAGTGCTTCAGAAGTTCATGGTGCGCTCTCTCGCTGTGAAGCAGCAGGCCTCTATGATGGCGAAAATCGCAGGATTTTGACCCAAGCGCTACTAGAGTTCTTAGTTCACGGGCTGCGCTATGTATTCTATGCCCAACCCGGCCCCTTAAGTCGAGGACTGCCAACGGCGCATTCGGCTGAACCGTTGAAAAGCAAGCTAATTGCCTCACCGTCTGAGGTTTATGTTTGGCCTGACCCCCAGGGTGTCGTCAGAGGGCAGGTGATCGCGCCTCTGTACCGTTCAGTCCCCCAAGCGGCTAGTAACGATCCAAAACTTTATGCCTTGCTCAGCTTGATTGACGCTATTCGAGTTGGTCGGGTGCGGGAGCAACGTTTAGCTGCTAGCGAACTTGAAAAGAGGATCGTCGCTCTATGAACCCGCAGATACTCATGCTGGAAATAGTTGCCAGGGTACTCTCTCAAGTACGCACTACCATGTAAGCCTTACACTTGCAAACAGCCTCAACGGAACGCAAAAACCAGATAGTCCAGCCTCAACTTTATTGCTGGCATAGTGGGTACTACGCTACAAAATCGCTTCATAAATTTTAGCTACCTGCCACTTTTATCACACTTGCTCAACTTGATTTTTAATTCAATTCCGAGGCCACAACTTGACTATTAAGTCAATCCACTTGTTGTTAAAAACGCTAAAAAATTAGCTAATTGTTGCGTCAGCTAAAGTCAGGGATTTGCAGTATAAAGTCAGGCGTTTGCAGTATAAAGTCAGGCAAGTGCAGGTATTTGCAGGAACTGCACTTTACCTGTATTTACCGGAAAATATCCTGCAAATGCCTGACTTTTTCGGTCAAATTGCTGCTTTTTTGTGCAGAGACTGCCTTTGCTTGTTGAGCCTGGTTATGGCTGTTTAGTTTTGCTAGCAAGCAATGTTTTTGCGATCGCAAACCCTGACTAATTAGTGCTGACAAAAAATAATGCGCCCTTATGAATGGGGCATCCTAGGTGTCAAGCCGCTTGATTTTTACCCGCTCTTCGACTGTGCCGATTGCTCACATTGCTCCTGCTGTTGTGGCGACTTTTGTGGCAGCACAGGCATCAATTGCCGCAACTTTCCCATCGCACTTGGGTAGCGAGCGATCGGCTTGAGCGACAGCTCGATCGCCCATGACGGAGCTCATAGAATTAAACAGGCGAGTGGCTACCAATCTGGCATCGTATCTTCAGCTATTGAGGAGGATTTTGCGGCGGCAATCGACGCGGGTCTTTCTTGCATCGGTCGATATTGTGGCGATAGTTGGCGAGACGCAATTTGAAGAGTTTAAGCAGCTAAAAGGTGAGGGGCGCTCTCATAAAAACGTATAAAAACGTATATTGCTGAAAGTTTTCCTAGGTCTGCCGCTCTTGGATTTTTCCTTGCTGACCACGGAGAAACCAGGAACGATCGGCTTGTTGGGCAGCCTGATTGCTCCGGCTTGATTCCCCGGTAAATGGATAGGGAATAAGGCAGCTACCATTTCTATAAACGGATAGGCGGGGAAACTGCAATAGCCCGATGAAGCTGTAGCGATTTCCACCCCTAGGCTGGAAAATATACAAAGCTGACTCTCGTACCAGAAAAACAACGCATTAAACCAACGAAACTATCTATGACACTTGGCAAGCTCGAACTCATCATCAAAATTAACGAACTCCCGAACAACGTAGAGACTAACAAAGACAACTGGAAAACCTTTGAGCTTGACTGTGACGGTCGGGTAGTGTCCGTTACTGTTAAGCCAAAAATATGGAAGAAGCTTGAGGATGCTGCTACCAACTATCCCATGTGGGTGGCTGCTATTGGTGGCAAGATGGGTGAATCGACCTCTAACGGTTTTGTGCTAGCAGACCCAAATATCCAAGTCTTTGAGAAAAAACCGAAGGAACCTAAACCTGAAGCAGAGCAGTGAGAGATGTTTAGTGACAATTATGCAAAACTAGCAAACAGGGTTCAAAACCTCGTTTAGTAAGGATTTAAGGTGAATCAGCCAACAGGCTAAATTAGGGTAAATCGTTTGTTGGCTGATTTAATAACTTAACTAATTGTCCTAATAATTAAAAATCTAAATCCTTAATTTTGATAATTAAAATTTGCTCGTCTAGCCCTTTATTAAAGTTAGGTTTTACCTTGCAGACTCATTTATAAAACCATTTCAACAATAGCAATCACTAAATTTATTAATTCTTAGATTTACTCTGTTTTGCTTGAATAATTTTTTTGGCTCGATCCTGAAGTGTAGAATCTTTTGCTCTATCTCTATCATACCCATTTTTAAGCGCTTTATCAAGAACTTTACAGGCTCGCTCCAGCGCCAATGTTCTTTTTTTCTCATCCCACAATTCATCTCGGATGGTCGCACAATACTTTTCAAACTTATTGGAAGTCATGATAGGAAAAGCTGTTCCAGCAATTTCCATACGTAAGATGCCTAGCAAATGGTATTTAAATGCCTTATATCTATTATTAAGTTGTTTTTTTCGTAAAGCAGACTCTATGCGAAAGAGCGCATAAGCACTGACATAGTATGCAATTGGGCAATGACCATTAACAAATATTTGGTTCTCTAAATCATTTAAAAGATTGTTATAATACCTACTAGCTTGAGGAGCACGATTTAAAAACATTGATGCAAAGGCACGAATTTGAGTAGAAACTGGAATAATTTGTATTTTCATTTTTTCGTCAGGACTGCTCTCTGAACCAGATAAAGAACGATACTGTTGTGATCGTCTTTCATAGTAAAGCCGATGTTCTCCTTCAATAGCGTTATAGTATTGTTCTAAATTTTTTTGAAAATCTGTTAATGCAGATAATTCCTCTAGCTTAACTGCTGTTTGCCTATTAGTTGCTTTAGTTATTCGATTTTTTAAAACATTTTCAGAAGAAACAATTAGCTTAATAGGAATATGTACACTGTCTGATATAATCTTTTGATTATTGAAAAGAATATGGCTGGTTTGGCATCCATTAACAATTTGGAAGCTAGTTAATTTAAAATTATCTCCAGTTACACTTAAATCATCTGCAACTACCGTGACGCCATTATTCAATAAAATAAAAGCTTCTTTTTCCTCACTCACCAAAGTTTGCTCAATTTCTTTATTTACAGGATTATCTCCTTGAAAATCTCGAACGTTATCATAAAATAAGCCACGCAAGAGCTTGCCATTCTCATCAGTAATTAAATCTAAATAAATTGAGACAGGTAAGTAGCCAAGATAGGATTCTTTAACTTCTTTCATAGCAGGTAAAGTAACTCTCTTAGAAAACATAATTGTTTTAGAAAAACTGTTTTTTGCCTGACTAAAAAATTGTTGTAATCTCTTTGCATCGACTGGTTCAAAGATAGGAAATGTTCTAAAAATATTTAGTTCTTCAAGGAGTGACCCTTCACGGTTTATACGTGCCTTTAAATTATCGTCCTCTTGCCATTTTCCTGTAGTAGTATAATAAATTTTAAGTTGAGGATTACCATGGCGAAATAGGGGACTTTTATCATAAATATGTTTAATAAGACTTTCTTTTTCAGCAAGAAAATCATTTCTTGGTGCTTTAGAAAGCGGATTAAATAACTCTTGTATGCCAAAAAACATATTAGAAATATCGGCACCATCAAAGTTTTTACTAGCTTTTGCTTGAATAAAAATAAACTCTGCATCAATATACCTGTTGGTGTTGGCTAAATCGTCAATTTCCTCAATTGTGTTAATAAGTACCCCGTTTACAATAATTGCAACTCCATCTAGCTGGAGGTCGTTACTACCAGCAACACAAATATCTTCAACTTGAAATTCTTCAGAATATTCTTTCGATACTACACAGTAGTTTACAAAATGCTCAAACAGTGTTGAGTCAGGAATATTTTCCGGGAAGCCTTGTTCCTGCTTAAACGAGTTGACAAGATTTTGAGTTACTATATCCATACTCATATTTAAAAATAACTTTTTATAGCTTATATAGCGGTTCTCAGATAAATGAGGTATACAGAAACCCTGTATGGTCAAGCTTTCCAGGTCAAAATTCGCACCTCACCTTTTTGATAAATGCTATACTTTTTCTCTGCTTATAGTACCACTTATATTTAGCCTTATCCACAAATTAATCTAATTTTGCAACCTACTGCTCTAATACGACTTCCTCTCCTAGGCAGGAAAAGTGTTGTATCCCCGCCTATAACAAGGTTTTGGAGTGAGTGGGAAATTATCCTTTCCCCCGTCTAAACCCCTAGCGGGATTTTTTCGACGAGCTGTTAAGTTTTTGTCGAAGTGAAAACAATTTAATAGACCGTCGGAAAAATAGCCGCCACCCCTGCCGATTTCTGCGGTGTAAGCACACCCACTGTTAGCAAGTACCGTAAGCGCTTACAAGAAGAAGGGCTTTTGCCAGAAATTCAAGAGCGAACTGACAAGAGCGGCCGCAAACTCAACACCGGAAACATTGGCACAAAAGCCAACCATAAAGAGAAAATTCTCAAAATTGCCAGCGAGATGGATAGAGACGAAATAGAGGAAATTATTGAACTACTAGAGGCAATGCTCTAAAAGCGCAACCGGTTGCGCTTCTGTCAGAGAATAAAGCTTAACTTGTCCAGCGACTCACTGGACAAGTTAAGCTTTATTTGATCGGGCTCTCTAATGCCAGCAACTGTAGAGAGCCGGCTTTCAGCTAGGCGACGGGCAGAGTGAAGGGCGATCGGGCAAACCGATTAAATCCCGGAACAGCGCTGGAGTTGCCGTTCAGGCTCTAGGTCGTTAGATCGACTCTAGGTCGTTAGATCGAGTTTTTCCGTCACCAGAACAATAAAGCTAAGCGGGGATAAAAATGTAAGACGTTGTAAGACACTGTAAACAGTTGTAGACACTGTAGACAGTGCAAACAATAAACCATTGCCAGAATTTGCGGTT
Source organism: Microcoleus sp. B7-D4 (assembly GCF_036705125.1). Taxonomy (NCBI): domain Bacteria; kingdom Bacillati; phylum Cyanobacteriota; class Cyanophyceae; order Oscillatoriales; family Microcoleaceae; genus Microcoleus; species Microcoleus sp. B7-D4. The sequence goes on along the minus strand of NZ_JAUBTT010000100.1, from coordinate 5,981 downwards.
GTATCTCGTTAAGTCAAAAATATCGACGAATAAGCTTAAGCCTGCTATTAATTATCTTATGTGAGTGGCTGCTATGTGCTTTATCAATTTATTTAAGCAAAAAACTTGACTTAATAATAAGAGTTTAAGATAATAAAATTAAACCTATTTGATGAGGGAGTACATAATGTTGGATGTTTTAAAATCTTGGCTATCATCTTTAACGCCGATACAACTCCAAACATACCAACTATTATTTTATATTGTTTTTGGGTTAATTACTATTGTTTTTGGGTTAATTACTGCTTTCTTTGGGTTAATTAATGTACGCAAAGTTATTTATGATTTGAACAAAGATAAAATAAATATAAGTATTCAAATCAGGCGAGATAGTATTAGTTTACCAGCGATACAACAGCCATCAAGAGATTATTTATTAATTGAAGTTGTAAACAAAGGTTATAAGCCTGTAGTAATTAATGAAGTAGGGATTGTGTTTCCAGGTAAGAACGATATTAATATTGTAGATATGCCTTGGATATTTCCTCTATTAAAAGAACATATAGAGGACATAATGGGAAGCATTGAATGGGTAGTTATTCCCGGTGTAGTGAATCCAGAATCTTTAGGGATAGCTCAAATTTTATTTTCTAACTTACAAGAGGCTTACAAAAATACGAAAAAAGAAAGACAATTGTCAATTGAAGAACCGGGATATCTGCGAACACTTCAGTTTTTTACTTTTTATGAAGAATTAATGAAGTCTTATAACGCTGATACTCAAGTGTTAACGGTCACACCTTATGTAGTGACTACTACAGGTCAGCGCGTCACTGGAAAAAAAACAAATATTCAATTAGGAAACCTTAATATAGCTGTGCAAACTACGGCTCAAAATCAAAAAAAAAATATTTCTTCGATAAAAGTAAGAAATTATTTAGGGAGTAAAGTTCCGACTATTTATTAAACAATCTAATGGCGATCAGCTCGGGGTGTAACCCTAGGGGGTAAGGGTTGCAGGGTGAGGTTAAGTCAAAATACTATTCTTTTTCGCCCCATACAAATCCAAAATCTCGTTTAGAAGGATTGTCTCTTAGAGTTCCTAATGCACTTATTCTTCTTTCTAATCCACCTTCAAGCATTGCTTTTGTAGATACAAAACAATACTCAAGTAAGTCAATCCAAGAACTATCAACATTGGGGTCTATTTCAAAGGATGCTTTTTGGCTCTTACCTGAAACCTCTACCATAAATAAATTCTCATGCTGTTTAACAGTCATAGGAAGAACTACCCCTGATGGAGGAGCTAAGCTTTTTTCAATAAAACTCTGACCGCAAGTATTCCTATTAAAGGCTTGTACTGGTATCTTAATTAGTAGCCAGAAATCAAATAAACCGTTGTCTTTTATAGTGATTGAGTCCTCAGCACGTGAAATATCTCCTTCTGAAGTGATAAAAGATAAATCAGCAAGACTACATCCAAAGTTATCAGCTAGCTGTTCACAAAGTTGTTCTATGAATGTAGAAATTTTTGCTAAATATTCATAAGTTTTTGCCTGATCCTCAGCGACCATTTCTACCAATTGCTGCATTTTTGATTTTGACATTGTTTTGCTCTCCTGCGTAAAGTTATTGTTTATTATATCATTTATAGTCTCTCTAAAAAACTATGTAACTATTGCTTTAGCAACATGAAAGTCTTCTACCTTGATTTCGCTTGAGATGAGCTTTAGGAGAAGTAACGCCCAAGTTTGGATGAAAATATTCCGAAGCTTAAAGCCTATCCTGAATCTGGCTTTAAAAGCGCTATGGCTAGGCAAGACAGACAATCTAGACTAGGAAGAGATACTAGAAAGTCTGCCCTTCCAAGCGAATCCGATCCAGAAAAGCCATTTTGCCCAGCCCTGGGCTTGAAACTGCGAAAGCGAGGTCAGCATAATTTACTATCCTGAATCACGACCGGAACAGCTACAGCTTCATCAGATAAGTGAATTTGCACCCCTTCGGAATCTTGATAGTGAGTTCAAGGTTATTTGTCCAGTCGCTCACTGGACTAATCAGAGTTACAGTTTATCCAGTACCAAACTGGACAAACTGGACATATGGAAACTTACCCGATCGCAAGCCTGCAAGAGCGCTACAACCTAAGCAGCAAGCAATCTGTGTACGATCGCATAAAAGCTTTATCGATCGAACCAGTAGCCCGAGGCAAAATTTCCAGTGACCAACTGGACAAACTGGATAAGTTAAATCAGCATCTAAAATCTGGTGGCACCCTATCTGATTTTGAGAGCAGCCACACCGAAATTTTCAAAATAGAAGCGATCGAACCGGAGGCCACAACAGCTATAAATCAAGACAGAGAAAACTTTCTTGAACTCATCGAGGCGATCGCTCGGCACATTGGAGCAACTCGCGACCCTTTGCAACATTACGCAGCGTTGGAACAGGCGATCGCCTCCGATTGGATTCTATCGACAGCCGAAGTTAGAGCCCTCATCGGAGTTAAGCCCAGCGGCGATCGATTCAAGCGGGGCGCTTTTGCATTCATCCGAGCCGACAAAGTTGGGAATCAGGCTGGATGGAAGGTTGAAAAAATATGAAATTTTAAGGCGATCGCTTTGAATAATGGTTGTTCAGCACCAATGAAGTTTGATCGCTCATCAGAGTCAAACCACACGATGTTCAAATCACTCGCCGAAGCTTTGCGTTTGTATATGATTTGTCGATGTAATTAGGTATGAGGATGAAACAACTAACTCCTGCACAAATATAGCCGGGGTATTTAGTTATTTACTTAGTTTTAGTTGGTGTTAATAAACTCCCAGATACTAGCTAAACCGTTATAAATCGGGAGCTTCGCTATTTTAGCTGAAGCGTCAACCTGAGCAAATGTGGTACTAATTAGTAGTTATGGTTTTGGTGTTCTGGCTACTGTACCGAAGCTATAGTGTTTGTTTTAGTTGGGTCTTTCCGAGGTGTTTTACGCTCAGTCTTACGCATAAGTAAGACATAAAAGTAAGACTGTTTTGATATTTGTATTACAAATTATTTTTTGTCTTACGAGGAACCTATACAGTAAGTCAGACAAAATATTGTTATATTTCTACTGCCTCTCGGACTTGTTGCAAGCGCTCAATAAGAGGGAAGGAGCGCTACCCAACCACTACAAAAACACGCAAAGAGAAGGGAACGGGCGATCGGTGGCTCACACCGCTAAGGGCGATTAGTGGCTCACACCGCTAAGATTTCCGAAAAATGGGAGGTTAAGGGCGATCGCATTCATCAACGTTTACAACAGAATTTGACCAGCTTCGGGCAACAGAGGAGTTTGCTTAAGGATTCATCAGACTTCTGAAGCCATGTCCGGTAAAGTTCGCCAAAGTGACCTCTTGACTGCTCTAAACGATCGCGTTTTGGGTTCTCTTGCTTTCAGGTGGGGAGCCAATACGCTGAGACTGAGCAGGGTTGTAGGGCGATCGCAAATACTATCACCGCTGCACCCACGATGACCCGAGCCAATACCCCTTTTCTCAACGTTTTGAATAGCATTAGATTCTGACGCAGTAATTGTTCTGGCTGATGCTGGCTTTTACGCAAGCTACAGGGTTACTCGAATCCCGGTAAGCTCAATTGTTTCGGTTCTGCGAGTTCAGGTTTTGCCTTGTGGCTTTTCTTTTCAGTTTTACCTTTTGCCTTTTTCTTTGTATCCAGCTTCTCCCGTTCGGCGCGGATGCGTTCTAAGAGGATGGAGGCGGGTTCGTCGTTGGGGTCTTGGGGAACCAGTTCGCCTCGGAAGGCTTTGGCAAGGATGGATTGGTCTAAATGATTAATCAGTTCAATACTCTCCAAATATTGTTTCTCAACTGCATCAGCAATTAACATACAACGAGCTACCGCTCGAATGATTTCTGTTTGCTCTTCTAAGGGAGGTAATGGAACCGCTGTAGCCTTGATCATACTCAAATTCAAGTTTGGTTGAACCCCACCCGATGCTAGTCGGCGCAAATCACTGTAATTTTTCTGGAAAAATAACTTTACTGTCGGTCTAATTTTAGCGGCAATTCCTTCTAAGATTAAGGCTGCACAGGCTTGGTTTGTTGTCGCTTCAATTACCAATTCAGAAACTTTTCCCCGAGTTTTACCTTCACCATAAAGCGCAACCAGTAAAGTATATTTTGGAAATATTTTTGCGTTTGTCTCTTTGATAGCTAGAGCGGTAATATACTCTTTTGCGGTACTAATAAAGGGTTCATTTAACGCTCCGCTAGTAACCCAAGGAATTGTTCCGCATTCATAGTATTTCTGCTCATTCCGAAGTGGAGTTGCTCCGGTACCGACATCGGCAAATTCTTCTACAGCAATCCAGTGCCATCCATCTGGTAACTCAGGTAAATTATTGATGTCTACAGGTTTAGGTTCCTTATATTTCGCCTTCCACTTATCATCCTTCGGTGTTTTCCCCTGAACCTTCATCTTCTCCAGTTCCGCTTCTTCCCAACGGTGGCGGCGTTCAGCACGAATGCGCTCTAACAGAACTGAAGCAGGTTCAACATCAGGGTTTTTCTCTCGCCAATCAGCGGTGAGGTCGCCACGGAAAGCGGTGGCGAGAACTGATTGGCGGAACTGGTCTAAGAGAGCGGGAATCGCCTCAACTTCCTCCTTCACCCGCTGGCTCCGAGCCTTCAAAGCCTCAATTTTGGCAACTATGCGGCGTTGTTCGTTAAGGGGGGCTAGAGGAATCTGAATACTATTACATTTAGTTTTGTTGATATAAGCTATTGTCGTAGCTGATGACAACTGCTTCATCTGGTCTACCTGTGTCATCAGTGAGTAGGCTATGTACTCAGGGAAAATTTTATCCAAGCACAGGAAACCATGAAATTGCTGATTGGGGACTAAATCATCTTCCGCTATACAAATTATTCCAAATTGTCCCACACAGGACATTAATACAGTTCCTTTAGGCATGACTCTCATGCCCACTTCTTCTGCATCTTCTCTTGTAACTGCGAGATGACTTTTGGATTTTGAAATATATAGCCCTTTAACATCTGGAAGAGTAATCCAAGGGATCGTTCCATCAAAATTTTTAGGTTTTGTTCTTCCTGGCACAATACCTTCACAGATGTAACCTATCTCTGCCCATACCCAGCCTGTAGGAAGTTCTAGCAAATTATCTCTATCCACGGTCACGCTATTCCTTCACCTTCTAACAATTCTGACAGCGCTTCCATCTCTTCCATCGCCGTCTGCAACCTTAGCATAATCTCAGCCGCGATCACATCCGGTTCCAGCAACCCATCCCCCGACTGCAAACTCTCATCCCTTAACCAGGAAATATCGAGATTATTTCCCCGCTTGGCAATCTCCTCACGGGTAAAACACCGCCAGCGCCCCGTTTCCCCTTCGTCAACACGCCCACTCTTCCCATTCGGGTCATCCCCATACGCCAACTCAAACTCATTAAAATGCGATCGCATTAGGGGTATCCGCTTCCCGAAACTGGGCATATTCGTCCGCAGGTCATACACCCACACTTCCTTAGTATTGCCCTTCTCCGTCGTCCCCCGCTGGAAAAACAGCACGTTCGTCTTGACCCCTTGGGCGTAGAAAATCCCCGTAGGTAGCCGCAAAATCGTATGCAAGTTGCACTTATCCATCAAGTCAGCACGGACATTGCGCCCCTGCCCATCCTCAAACAATACATTATCTGGTAACACCACCGCCGCCCGTCCTTCGGGTAGCAGACTGCGATAAACGTGCTGCAAAAACACCAACTGCTTGTTCGAGGTGGGAAAGGTAAAATCATCCCGCGTCGGACTGCCACCCCCCTTCTTCGTGCCAAAAGGCGGATTGGTCAAAATCACCTTGGCCTTCGCCAACCGCTGCCCATCCGGTGAGAGAGTATCCCCCAACGTCACCTCCCCCTCAATCCCGTGCAGCATCATATTCATCAACAACAAGCGGTGGGCATCCTGCACCAACTCCATCCCATAAAA
>NZ_JAUBTT010000099.1:0-29763 GCF_036705125.1 Microcoleus sp. B7-D4 | reverse complement strand
ACCTTCCTAATCTCTGTCCGTCCGACTTGGGCTTCTGCCTTTTTCCTTGACCGCGACCCGAAAACAATCGAACTCAGAAAAGGAAGTTTTGGAGCATCCCTAAAACCGGGCGATAGGATTGCAATCTACGCCACCTTGCCGACTGCGGAAGTATTGGGAATTGTCCGGGTTCTGAAGCGTGAATCTCTGTCGATCGATCGACTGTGGCGGGCATCTGAACAAGGCAAACTGGCAAAAGTATCGCGCCAACAATTTGACGCCTACTACAACAATCAGGAATTGGGTATTGGGGTTTGGGTTAACAATGCCGAACTCTTGCCACGCCCGATCGCCCTTTCCAAACTTCGCCAAAACTGGGGTCATCACTGGCAGCCACCGCAGCAGATTCAACAGCTAACCCATGAACAGATCGCCGCACTGAACATCGCCCGCTGAACATTGACAACATAACCGAGCGCTACCTTGTCACAGATGAACCGAGCCGGACTGTGTTAAGGCTGATTTGACAGAACGAAACCAAGTAGTAATAGGAGTCAGAAATGGAAACCCTGCAAGATGTGCTGCTACGGATGGTAAAAGAGCATCTAGAACGAGAAGCCCAACGAGAGCGCGACGCCGATCGAGACGCCGATCGAGACGCCAGCCAGCCAGCCAACCCTACCAAGCCAGCCCCATGAAGAAATATAAGCTCAGTCACATTTTTATTTACCACGATTACATTGTGAGTATTTTTGTCGATGGGGCGTGGGAATTAATTTGCTCAAAGTATTACTTCCGCATCGTGGACACTTCTGCCAATTCCGCCTTGGCAGAAGCAGCCGCCAAGGCAGCGATCGATCAATACTCCTGAAGCGCGATCGGGAGTTGAGGCGGCGAAAGCAAGGATTGATATCTGGGTCGATCGGGTAAGCGAGCAGCGGTAAGAGCAAAACAAAAGCCCTCTGGTACATACCGGGGGGCTTTTGCTTTGGATGCGTCGCCGCTGCGTGAAACGACTTATCAATTCTACCGATCGCCCAAGCTCCAGAGCCGCTATACTGCGGTAATTGGGGCAAAGACTCATTGCCAATTACCAATTGCAAATTACCCATCGTGTAAAAAAGCTCCCTTGACATTTTCGGTCGGGGAGCTTTTTTGTTTTGGACGATCGTCTCACTCAGGTCTAGGCACGGGGCAATGAAATTTATCGTCATCCGCAGCCATCTTTTTTATCCGCTCCAGCACTGCCAAGCAATCACCCAGAGCGCGATGCTCGCCACAAAGAGGATGCCATCGGTAGCCTTCATGGTAATCGCTCCAGTCGCCTGCCCATTGCGCGTGCCAGTTCATCACGCACTCATAGCGCCTGCTTAAATTGAAGCTTTCTAGATTGTGCAATCTCCGGCAGTAATCTAGAATTGTTATGTCAAAAAAAGCATTGTAAATCAATACCCGCTTATTTTTCAGCGCCTCTACAATCTGCGGATAAATATCAGGAAAAGAGGGCGAATCTGCCACCATCTCGTCACTAATCCCATGAACTGCCGTTACGTCTGCCGGAATAGGAATCGTGGGCTTTACGAGCGTATTTAGTAGCGCTTCTCCTGTCGGGTTAATAATGGCAATCTCCACAATCTCAGCATTGTGCATCCCGGTTGTCTCGGTATCCAGAATTACCCAGTCATCCCTGGTCAACTCATCACGAGCCCAGCGTACAGCCGCGACTCTATCCTGTTCAATCAGCCGTTCTCGGCTGTTGTACCAGTCGTTATATTCGCGCTTGATTCGAGCTTTTTCGCGGTTAGCGGCAAGCGTTTCGAGTTGCTTTTCTGTCGGCTTTCTTTTTGGGCGGCAAGACTCTGGGTTATCGGGGTCATAGAGCAAAACGTCGTACTTTTGCGCCCTGATAATTCCGACTGCTTTTAGGGGCGATAAACCCAGTTCTGCGAGCTGCTTTTTGGTTTTGAGATTTTGAGAAGGTTCGCCGGGTTTCCCCCACCATTTGTACTCATCCAATTTCTCCATCGCCACCCCCTAAAATCTCCTCAATTTTCGAGATAGTATCCTTCGGCAGCCTTACGTCTTTATTGTGCTTTATATCTTTGATCAACTTGGTATCTTTGGCTAGCAGACTTTTGAAAAAGCTGGCGACTTTACCGGCTTTATCCGATAGGTCGATCGCAGGTGCTGGGTTCTGTTCGGCAGCAGGTGGCGGATTCTCTTTAAGTTTTGCCAGTTCTGCCAGTGTTCGATCGAGGTCGGCTTGGAGTTGCGCTCGATCGCGCGTAACTTCTTCTAATTGCTCCTCAAGCTTCCATTCTCTTTCTCTGCCATTGGCGATGATAAAAGCTTGAGTTTTGATGCTTTCTTGGGCTTCCTCTAGCTCCTGCTGTGCTGCTGCGAGTTCCTGTTTGGCTGCTGCAAGTTCGTCTTCAGTTTGTTTGAGCTGTTGCCTGAGCGCTTCGTCATTGGGGCGATCGGTCAGGCAGCGGACTCCCCCAGCAATTCAGCCTTTAATTCTGCTTTGAGTTCCGCTCGCAGTGGCTTAATGATTTCTACAATACGCTGTTCCAAGCTGCTGTCTGACAATTCTTGTCTTACGTCAGACGGCTGTTGTCTGACTTCTGCGGGTGAGGGTAGGACAACGGAGCCATCAGACAGCGCCGCGAGGCCCGCCCGCATAATGTCGATCAAAGTCTTAGAGCGATCGCACCCATGTTTAGTATTAGCCGCCGGATAACGCTCTTTCCCTAAATTGTCGATCGCCTCCAACACTTCATCGGGACAGCGAAAAGTTAACGATGTTGACGCCATTGTCTTACCTCGGTCATATATGTATGACACTATTGTATAACAGCCGTCGCTGTTTGTATGACATATAAGCAGAATCTGTCATACGCTTACTTGTCATACACCTTGCTTATGTCTAACAACTTAGTCTTACAAACTGTGACAATTGTCTAACAGCTTGCTAGTATGTAAGACATAAGGGTAAGACACCTCAAACAAACCCATACACGGCAACCACTACAGCCACATCACACCACAGGAAAAACCATGCAATTACTCGCCGCCAAATTCAACCAAATCGCTACAGCAATCGAAACGACTAACGCCCAGATTGCAGCCTTACAAGCCAAGCTCAGCGAACTCCAAGAACACCAGCAGCAACTACAATCAGTCGAGCAAGCTTGCCAGTCCGCTCTCTCCCAAGTTGACACAGCGCTGATGATGTTGCACCACGTCGATCCGACTGAAATAGCTACATTCAAAGATGCACTGGGAGTCAAGTTTGCCACCGACGCGATCGGCATTCTGTCCCCGACCAACACTGCACCCGCTGAACCGATCGAACCGGAACCAACAGCGCCAACAGCACCGGAAACTTCGGCAGAGCCTGAAATTGAGCCAGCAATTGATGTCGAGGTTACAGAAACCCCGGAAACACCCGCCACCGACGCGCCGATCGTCCCGGCACCGACAACAACAGCAGCCGACATTGAGGGACTGCTTAATAAAATGACTATCCAGAATATCCGTAAGCTGGCCTCCGCCAAGAAAGTTAGCGGCAATGGTACACGAGCGGCTATTGCCGGGAGACTCAAAGCGATCGTCACACAGGCTGATATCTGGAATGCGACGGCATAACTCAGACAGGGTGTAAGACCATAACCTCACCCGGTCTTACACTTGGCTTACATTGGTCTAACCTGTGTCTAACAATTTGTCTTACTACTATTGACAACTGTCTAACAATCTGCAATAATGTAAGACATACAGGTAAGACAAGCTTACCGAAAAACAAACCACCGCCCAAAGTTTACGAGGCCGCAGGCGGTGGAATTAGCCCTAACAGGACATAACAATGAAAGTAACACAGACTGCCACAACGATCGACACTGCCGCCCCGGCATCCTTTACCTGTGCTGATTGCCCTTTTGCTAGACACATTGACGGGAATCGCTACTGCTGCCAAGTCTCCCAAACCGCAAGCGATGTCAAGCGCGGCCACTGGGAAGCGACTATTTCCTGCTTTGAGGCACTGGCTAAAGCAGAAGCCGAAAAAGCTGCCGCCGAAGTCGAAATGGCGATCGCCAAAACCGACGCACCCGCACCCGCTACACCAAAGTCTGCAACACCTTCAACGCCTACACCTGCAACACTTTCAGCCAAAAAAGCTGCAACCGCATCACCTGCACTTGCTAAAACTGCAACAGTCGCACCTGCACCCGCACCCACCGCGATCGGGACTAATGACGAACCGCCGAACCGTGGGGACAATGGGCGAGGCCGGGTGCAGCCGATCGCAGCACCTAAGAAGCTCAACCTCTCGCTAGTCGCAGTCAAACGGATCACCTCTGATATTCCTGCAACCAATTTCGATCAGTTCGAGCTCGAAATTGCTGGGGAGTTGAGTTTGGCGATCGGCGGTTTCGTGATTCCCCCAGTGCTGGTGCGAGATTCTAGCGGATATAAGGTTATCAGTGGCCATCTTCAATATCACGCCGCTGTTCTGGCACGACAACTGAACCCACGGGCGGGCGAGACTATCCCGGCGATCGTACTTGAGGAAGAAAATCAGGCAGCGGCTCTCAGTCAATTAAAACGGCTGAAATTTGCCGCCTAATAGTTCGATCGAACTTGGGCCTCGCACTTTCAACCGGGGCCAATATCACCCGGAGGTTAAAAGCCATCGTCACAGAGTCCGAGCTCCGGGCTTTGGGATAAGGCTCAGATGTGGGACGCGACCCGCACAACGCGCAATTTATCAATCTTTAAAACCAAAAACCATGAACCCCTTATCAGCCGAATTCCTCCAAGCCCATCAGATTATCAACTATCACCCCGTCCCCGGGGACGGGGTGAGAGCTCCGGGCCGCGTAACGCTCACACAGTGGGGCGCACAGTACGCAACCCATTTCTACAACGAGCAAGATGGCGGTTTCCATGACGGCCACTACTTCAGCACCTTGCCTGATGCCGAAGCCGACTTTGCCCGCCGCGTGACTGAGTACGCACCCGTCGCCAACTAGCAGTCGGCACCCTTGCCCCATCTCCTAAAAATCGGGATGGGGCCCCTTTATGTCCTAGTGTTCGCGTAAACCCACATTATCAAGACCGCAATCATGAATAAAATTGAAAGTTCGATCGTCGCCCTCAATGCTTCCCTCGATGCCAAAATTGAGAGGTATTTCGATCCTCTAGACACTGACCCCGACGTGCTCAAACAATTACTCGCCGACAAGCGCTCCGAAAATACCCGCCGCGCCTATGAGCGGGACGTGAATGATTTTCTGGTGACTATGACGGGGACGGCTGCTTTGCCCGATAATGTTTTGGAATTCCTGCACCTGGAAGAACGGCAAGCTGTGGCGGTGGTTCTCAAATATAAAGCCAAGCTCATCGACAAAGGACTTAAGGAGGCGACTGTTAACCGACGGCTGGCGGCTGTTAAGTCGTTGGTGGAGATGGGCCGCAAGCTTGGCGCTTGTCACTACACTCTCACGGATATCAAGGGCGAGAAGGTCACGAGCTACCGGGATACAACGGGGGTTGACCGACCAACTTTTGAGCGAATTTTGCAGCAGTGCGACCGGGCAACTTTGTCTGGCAAGCGTGATTATGCTTTGCTTCGCCTGTTGTGGGGCAATGCTTTGAGACGAAATGAGATTAGCCAGTTGAACATTCGCGACTTTGACCCGGCCGGTAAGACTTTGCGGATTTTTGGCAAGGGACGCGGGACGCAAGCTGAGGTGATTGACTTGGGTTCTGCGACAGTGCAGGCGATCGCCGATTGGTTAGAAGCTAGGGGCGGCAATTCCTCTCAGGACGCGCCACTATTCACGGCCCTCGACTTTGCTAACACTGGCCATAGATTGACGGGCGATGGCTTGAGACGAATCATTGTCCGTCACTGCGAGAATGCTGGCATTACCAAGCAAATGTCACCCCACCGCATCAGGCACAGCGCAATCACGGCCGCACTAGACGCAACAGACGGGGATGTACGGAAGGTGCAGAAGTTAAGCAGGCACAAGAACTTGAACACCTTGATGGTGTATGACGATAACCGGGGGCGTGACCAGCGAGACGTTACTGAATTGCTTGATGAGATGTTTTAGGCGATCGAGCGAGAGCATCCAGCAATGCCCATATATCCTAAGTCAGAGACTGAAACAACTAAGGTTATTAAAAATGTCAAGCGCGTGACACACGGTCTTAGGTGTCCTTGCGAACGGCATGGCGGCTATTTTTCTGAATTTTCAGCAGCAACTTTGCACTTCGCCAGAACTTTCTAGCGAAAATTCAGAAAAATCTCGCTAGGGGAGAAGTAGACGGGGACAACAGTTTAAGAACCAATAGTCCCAGATCTCCGATCACTACTTATCACTTGAGTTCTCATTGTCGATAGGCATGGCTCTCGAATCATCAGGCATGGCTGGCGAATCATCAGGCATGGCTGGCGAATCATCAGGCATGCCTGGCGAATCATCAGGCATGGCTGGCGAATCATCAGGCATGGCTGGCGAATCATCAGGCATGGCTCTCGAATCATCAGGCATGGCTCTCGAATCATCAGGCATGGCTGTCTGATCGCTTTTATCGGTTGAGTTACTACCGCTCATACCCATAATCTCCCACAAAGTTAATTTACTTAGACAATACCGTAAACGGGGTGAAATGAGCAGTCGTACAGAAACTTACGCTAAGAAATTGATTAGTCGTTTTGAATACTGAGCTCGCCTCTTATAAACCTGTACCAATTGATCTGTCTGAAATTTAAAAGCCTCAAATCCTTACTGTGCTGTACAAAAAAGCTGTACCAAAAAACCTATGCTCTAATTGGTACAGCTTAATTTTCAATTCTTTAAGTTTTTGAGATACAAAAATAGTAGTTCCCAGAATGCTTATCCAGTAAAAGTTTCAGCCGATTCGTAAGTTTCTGTACGACTGCTCATTTACCCCCTCTAGGCAAATGGGAAAGCGGCGAGAACAGCAACTCAGAATTAATCAGCAACGGACGTTGGCTGATGATTTTCGAGATGTAGATAGCGGTAAGTCTTTTTTTGGGGTTGTATTAGACAGTATGTTTTCTTCAGCTACGGGAGTTGATACGGTAGAAGTTCCTGTGTTGGGCGATCGAGAAATTATGCACCCTCCTGTGGGGCATTATCCAGCAGTTGTCTTAGCTTCACCTGTTACCAGTAAACCTTTTATGGTTGAGTTGGACACGGCGGTGAGAAAGATATAGCGATTGCAGGTGAAGGGCGGATGCTGACGGATTTGATATGACTGACTCTCGCGGTACGTCGCTGTGAGATTGTTGATTTGATTTACAGATTGTTTCGGGCGACGAACCCTACTACTTAGCAGTCTCAACAGTGATTTGAGCGAAAATAAATCGAGTCGCCTCTGCCGACAACCCAACTGTAAAAGAAAGAAGTGCATAGCACAAAAGGGCAAAAGTGTCAAGAGCTATGAAGTCCACGCAGCTACACACACACAACCCGAAAACCGAAGTTCCCGTGGCTGGGACTGGTCGCCAAACTCCTGCTACGATTGGCACTACGGCAATAGACCACATTGTAGTTCCAGGAACCATCACGCAGCACCCGGTCATTATCTGTTCCAGTTTCCCAAGAACTTCCGTCAGTCGGTGCGCCGTTATAATTACCATGCCATTTATCGCTGCACCATTCGTAAACATTGCCGTGCATATCGTATAAACCAAACGCATTGGGCGGAAAACTCCCCACATCTGTTGTTTGTCCGCGGTAAAGTCCACTGGGTGCAGAACCGTAGGGATCACGGACGTCACAATTAACTAAATCTGACGTAATTGTTTCCCCAAAATAGAAAGGTGTTGTTGTACCCGCGCGACAAGCATATTCCCATTCCGCTTCCGATGGTAAGCGATAAGTCTTCCCTGTTTTTTGAGTAAGTTTACGGCAGAATTCCACAGCGTCATTCCAACTTACACTTTCCACAGGACGTTTCGCACCTTTGGAATCAGATGGGTTATTTCCCATCACCGCTTTGTATTGTGCCTGAGTGACTTCATATTTTCCCATGAAAAAAGGGGCTACAGTGACATTATGCTGTGGTCCTTCATAGTCATATCGTCCTGTTTCCGTACTGGGGGAACCCATCACGAAACTGCCTCCAGGAATTGCGATCATGTCTATAGTGATGCCACCGGGGAGATTTTCTGTAAAAAACTTGGCTTCTTCTTGGCGGGTGTTGGCGATTTGCCCCCTTGAATTAACCGTTACTGTTTGAAATTGAAATGTTTTTAAAGAATTTGAGGGTGGTTTTGGCGATGGGCTTTCCGGTAAAGGTTGAAGGAGCGGCTCTTCTGGGGATAATGAAGGAGATGCTGACTGGTTAGACGATCGCGATGGGGATGAGTTATTAGCAGAAGGAGTAGATTTATTCCAAAGAGTTTGACTGAGCACAGCAACAATAAACCCGCCTCCGGCAAAACCCGCCAATTCTAAAAAAGTGCGCCTTGTGGTGTTAGGTGAAGGGATATTCCCAGATGGAGGTGTAGGTGTTGCGGTAGGAATCGGCTGATAAGGAATCGCGGTAGGAGCAGGAGTCAGAGTAGGTGTCGGCGAAGTGACAGGTTTGGATTTGCTTGCAGGGGGCAAAGGGATTTGGACAGGAATATGAGATTGTCCCCCTGACATTGCCGGAAACGGATCGCGTCCCTTGTTAAGTTTTGTCCTCTGACACCAAGGACAATCCCTCAAATGTCCCCCATACCGATGCTCAGAATTCACCCCACAAGTCACCAAAGCCTTTTCTGCTTCATCTAATGCCTTCACCCAAGTCCGCGCATCAGGCCTCCCTTGGGGGTTATTATGCCCATCCTCAAAACAGTACACAAACAACTCCCGCAGCCTCGGATGCAACACATCAAACTTTAATGCCATTGGCCCAGGGCGATAAGGCACTTTCTTGGTTCCGTAGGGAAAATGCCCTGCTAAAATCCGCGTCTCCATTGGTGGTGGTTCCTCTGTTCCTTGATACACTGCCGCAAAGGGGTGCATCCCTTCCATCAACAACTGAAAAATCAACACCCCTAACCCAAACAAATCATGTTCCGGGGTGCGATCATAATCTGAAAACGTCTTACCCTGAAGTTCCGGGGGTGTATACTCCGCTTTCCCCACCGGACAGCGATAAACTTTGCCCTGTTGGAAATCACGAACCTGAAAGGAATCCGTATCTACCAGCGTTACCATCGCTGTGTCATAAACCAAGATATTCGACTCATTCACATCACCAATGACATACTGTTTCGCGTGTAAAGCACTCATCGCGCCTGCAAAGTTTCGCGCCGTGCGGTGCAAGGAGAGGTAATTAAAACCGAGATTTTCCTCACGGCGAGTTTTAGGGGTGTAGTAATCGTGGATGGGTCGCACTTGCTGCTTCGGCACTCGCGGCATGAGGAAGCCAATGATTTGCTGATGACCATTGATAGAAAGTAGTAAATCAACCGGCCAAGCAATCGAGACACACCCGTGAGATTTTGCTACTGAGTCATCAGGGGGGTTAGTCAACATTACTCGAAGTTTGTCACTATCAATATCTTTTAGCTTGTTGGCGTGATAAACTTTCGCCACCAGTGACGCATCTGGAGGGAATTCGTGAATTGCCCCTTCACCACCACCACCTAACCACGGCCCTAGAGTAATCACTTGTCCATTAGACTGACGCTTGACTTGCATACTAATCCCCACCACAACCCTCTACAATCCTAACATTTTTTTTACCTCTGCTAACGGCACAGAAGGCCGATCTGCATCTTCCTCTTTTGCCGCCCTCAAATTCATCAAATCTTCCACATTAGCAATTAATTCTTGAAGTGATGCAAATTCTTCGTAAGGTATCACTGCAAATTCTTTTTTACCGTTTTTGGTAATAAACTGAGGATGTAACGGAATCATCTATATTTCCTTCCGTTTTGGACGCACCCCGACCAAAGAAACCGGGTTTTTACTCAGTCTACGATGCTCTAACAAAGTTTTTTCGTAAAAAACCCGGTTTCTGGAATCCCATGCTTAAGTCCAGTTTTCGATGTTTGACGCGGTGGAGCACCCGAAACATCTTCCTTAATTTAAAATAAAATTCGGCTTTATACTTCCGCTGAAAAAGATTTTAAATATGGGATGCGATCGGCTTAAACTAAACTTCGTACTTCATCAAACAGAACCCCATCCGGGCTTTTGCAGGGGAACTTGTTCATCTAATTGAGAATGAGATACTCCACTCATACTAGCTGACAGCCATTGGAACATCTCCTCAAAATTCAGCCCTGTTAACTTCATAGGTGGGCGGACGACAATTTGACTGAGGCGAGTCATATTCACCCCTTCTACACCCACAGCAAAGAAAGCAACTTTTTTTCTAGCTTCCTCATCCCGAATCCGTTGGGCCGCCCGATTGACAACTTCATTGTCACTGGGTGAACCATCTGTAATCATAAATATCCAAGGGCGATAATAATTGATTGCATTTGCCTTATACGAGGCTTTTCGCGCTTGAAGAATGTCTAAAGCTTTGTCAATTCCAGCTCCCATGTAGGTTGCTCCTCCTACATCTAGGGTTGGTGGCTGAAACTTATCGGCAGTTACAAAATCCTGAACCACCTTTACCGTACTCTCAAAAGTCACAATAGCTACTTCAACGCGCTTTTTGGTTAAGCCATCTTTATTCAGATCGTCTCTGAAGATGTGTAATCCATCATTTAAGGCTTTAATGGGTGCGCCGCCCATAGAGCCGGAAACGTCTAGTAACAGGATACAGGGACAGCGCGGCTCTGAATTGTCGGCAAAGTCTACGGCTTCCTCAAGTCTTCGGGATTCAGACATGGTTGTAGGATAAATATTTGAATAATATCATACCAAATTTTGGTAACTGTTCAGCTATCCGATCGCACGCTGCCGACAATTCTCATTAATTACAAGCAGGGTAAGAGCACCTCAATCATGCTTGACGAAAGCATTTGAAGATTTGTATTATATAGTCATTGTTCATCGCAGCCCGTTTAATTTTTTGTCGCAGGCTATGCTGGAAAGTTATTTCTTGGTTGATCGCATTAAGGATGATCCGTCTTACCAGAGCGAAATTATAAGGACTATTTAACGAGCGAATTTGGGATTTATCTTTATCAAAAATCACATTCAAACTCCAATGCTATTGGTTTTTTATATCTCAATTTTGACGAATAGCACAACCGTTTAGTTGAGCATTTACTGATAAAAAACTTAGGTAAAATTATACAAAATAGAGGGGTTTTGTTCCAGAGATGACGAACTTCTTCAACTATCGCAATACTGCATAAGCCTGTTCATTGCTCTTGCTGGTAAAGTTCTCCTAGTAGGGGTACAGCCGAGATACTTGCAAAATAGGACATGATATTAAGAAACGTAACAAATAAGCCCCTACGTAGCTTTCGAGAAAGCTTGCAAGCACAAAAGCATCCTAAATTAGCTGACTGTTCAACCCAGTTTGATAAGGCAGAGTATAATTTCTAACAGTCAACTACTAAACTACCATCGCCAGCCTTTCAATTCTTTCCAATAGCAAGCGAGTGCGACCTGAAATTTTAGCAACGGGTGAGAGGAAAGCAGGCGCGATGGAGCACAGATTTGCAAGCTCGGCTCGAAACCATTCTGATAAAAATGCTTTCACTTCTTCGTCAGCTTGCTGCACTTCCTCGAACAAACTAAAACACCCGTCAAGCAATGCCACGATGTCTTCAATATCAGAACTAAAATAAAAGTTACCTGCGCCTCTACCCGTGAAAGCTTCTATTTTGGAGGCGAGGAGGTAAGGCGTTGAAAAAATTAGGATTTGCCTACCACTTGGAAGTTTGTAGCGAATAGAATTAGCAATACCTGGCTTGTACCAGCGGTTAGAAAACCCCAGTACCGACTCATCGCACGGCATCACATCAATTGAAATGCCCTCATATTGCCAGCGACATAGGGGTGCGCCTGATTCTGTACTCTCTTGAAGCCCAAGGGTTCGCAACAAGTTCGAGAAGTGGTAATATTCAGCTCTGGATGTGATTTCAACAACACAATCAACATCATCGGTAGGTCGAATATCAGGAGCCGCCACTTCGTCCAGATACAGGGATATCGTTGCTCCTCCTGTGAAAACGATGGTAGTGCGTACTTGAGAGAGTACCCGGGCGACTGTTTCCAGCATGAATATCTGCTGATTCATAGAGCGACGATCCTCTTTTCAAGTTCGCTAGCAGCTAAACGTTGCTCCCGCACCCGACCAACTCGAATAGCGTCAATCAAGCTGAGTAAGGCATAAAGTTTTGGATCGTTACTGGCAGCTTGGGGGACTGAGCGGTACAGAGGCGCGATTGCCTGCCCTCTCACGACACCTTGAGGGTCAGGCCAGACGTAAACCTCAGACGGTGAGGCAACCAGCTTGCTTTTCAACGGCTCAGCAGAATGTGCAGTTGGCAATCCCCGCGAGAGGGGGCCTGGCTGGGCGTAGAATACATAGCGCAACCCGTGAACCAGGAATTCCAACACCGCTTGCTTCAAAATTTTCCGCTCGGAGCCATAATACAGACCGGCAGCTTCAGAACGCTCAAGGGCAGCATGAACTTCTGATGCGCTCATGCCCAAGCTTTGAGCGAGAGAACTGTACGTCCAGTTCGTTGAATCCCAACTGTGGACTTTGAGTATTGCAAGGATATCTTGGGGTTTTAGCATAGCGGATGAGCGAGCGCATGGTTTCCTTTATTCTACATTCGCGAATAGCGAATAATTAAGGTGTGGCGACTTTAATTGACTGCGGGCGCGCTCGTTGAAGGGCAAGAGCCTATTCGCGAATACAGCGCTCGCCCCGGTTGCTTGAAGCCGTTGTAGGTAGGAGCGTGAGCACTATAAGTTTGAGAAAACTTAGCCACAACTTTCCTTTACCGATATAAATATATCTCCCAACATTGCTTGCTACGACTCATTCCTGCTTTTTGTGCAAGCTTCCTATTTGCATAAGTTTGAGTTCTCATGCGGTTTTTGCTACGAATAAGCCCCCAAAATTAGCAAACAATTAAGCTGAGCTTGCACAAGTTTACTCGCACATTCTCAGAAAGAACAGCGAAAAACAGCTAAAAACTCACGAAAACTCAGTCCTAAAAAGTTAAAATTGACGTTTTTTACCGTTCCGGTACACTTAAGACTTATTTAACAAATTAACAGCAAACTCGACATGGTAAAATTAAGTCAATAGCTTGACAGAAAACAAAACAAGAAACCGACTAAGGTGCGTTCCCGTAGTCGGTTTTTTGCGTTTCAAAACTACCGTAAAAACTTTCGTTGCCCTAGTTTTGCCTCCAGCTTGCGAATGGTTTCTGTCTTTTCTCTCAACTGGTTGCCGTATCCGTCGCACCGTTCCGTCGCTTGCTTGAGGTCAGATTGCAGGCGGTCAATCAGGGTGTAATTTGGATTGAGTTTTGAGGTCTCTGCAATTAGAGCCTCAGCAAAAACATAGAAGCGATCGCGCTTCTCTCCCGAATCAAACTTCCAGCCGCCCACAGAGGGCATCTCAAAAAGCTTATCCCTTGCTGCATACAAATCGGGTAGCTGTGGCTGTGATTGTTGTGGCATCTCTGGCAACAGTTCTAAAATCGCCTCTACATCTGCCAAATCTGCCCTGGACTTTTTGCGATCGCTTTTGAGTTGATTGAGCAAGTCCGCCGCGTCTGGCCAGTCCATAATTTCGGACTCTTGCGGCTCAGTCTGGGTAGAAAGTTGCGATGCCTTCGGCGCGGCGTTTCGCCATCGCACTTCTGCCAGTTCCCTTTCAAGTTCCCGGTTGCGCTCCTCAAACTCTGCCTTTAGCAAAGCTCTATTCTTTCGTTGACCCCCTCGATATATTGCCCTGTAAGGTTTTTAGCGTTTTTAAGTGTCAAAATTTGGTTAATTTTCGTATGAGTTCGGCTTTGTTCATAGTGCCGTAATTCTTGAGTCGTTTTGCCTTTGCCGCCGCCTTCAATTCCCTGATGCCAAAAGTTCTGTAATCAATTGTGTCAGGTGATTTTAACTCTACTGGTGTTATTAGTGGTGTAGCCATCGCGTCTGCTGTGTCGGGTGATTTTAGTTCCTCTAGTTCACACCGCGCTTCGTACAATTGAGCTTTAGCAATCCCATAATCCCGCCGCAGTCTCTCCAGTTCCGTTTGAGCCTCGACCTTAGCCTTGCGCTCAACTCCCACTTTTAAGGTTAGTTCCCTGTTGCGCTCCTCAAGCTCGGTTTGCTTCTGTATCCGCTTGAAGTCTGCCAGATATCCCCTCTCAGATTTTATCGCTTCTAATTCTGCCTTTAGTGCGGCGTTCTCTGCCTCCAAGTTACCTAATTGGGTGAGTAACTCCTGACTGGGCAAGTTACCCATTTTGCTCGGTAACTTGGGCTTGGGTTCAGTAGGAATCGCCAACAAATCCCCAATTTCAGTAAGTCTCGCCAGGTTCAAAGTTACAGACTTTCCTAGGTAACGCTTATGTAACTTGCTCTCAACTTTTCTGTAACCGTACCAGAACCCTCCCGATTCTTTCCGGCAAGTGAAGCCGTCACCGTCTTCTACGCGAAACGATTTGGTGTCGGGGTCTTGGAGCCAGTCAAACCACTGCGACAAGCCCACTTCCATTGTTGTGCCGTTGGGAAGTTCGGCAATCCCCCGGCGCACAGTCGCTAATTTACCCATAGTTACCTACTAATCCCTACGTAACTTTTCGATAAATTTACCGCAGTTACAGAGCGAATGGGTAAAGAGTTACATAGGTTTAGGTAACTTACTCGGTAAAGTTACCTAAAATAGGTAAAGCGTTACCTATTTTTATCATGTAAAGTTGTTAGCCATTGTCTTAAGCATGATTCCTGTCCTTGCTCCTGAAGACAGATAATGTCATGTGAAAATCCTGTTTGATTAGCTAGATCAATCGCCTTACGGGGCATTTCACCGTTATCTCTATCCGGGTATTCTGGGGGACGTATACAATTATCTGGTGCTTGTACTGCTGTAACCCCTCCTTGCTGATGTATTATTAACATTCCTTCTGCACCATCATCCCCCATTCCAGCTAGAAGTAACCCAGCCGTTTGCTCTCGATTATTGTGCGCTATTTGTGTCATTACGTCATCTATATGAGGTAAGTCTTCTAGATCAGGTATGGACTGATCCTCAGCACAAGAATTAGACACACTTTCACCTGCACTTTCCTCTTCACGTATTACACTTTCTTCAGAAAAGTGAGAATTGGAATTAATCATTTTTCTAACAACTTCTGATACGTTTATAACAAGATTATCTTTTTTCATAAAGATTTGAATCTTTAAATAAATAAGATTATCATCATCTGGATTCTTCTTATAATACAGACTATCCGGGAGTATATATATGTCTCCTGGCTTCACTGTATACTCGCCACTTGCTTCAAGCAAAACAAAATTTAGCCCCGCAAATGCCTCACAAAGATCAGTTCTTCTTTTCTCTCTAAATACAGTTTTGTTGCATAATGATAATTGGTCATACATTAACAAATACTTATGTATAGCAATAATAACTGCCCAGTTGTTTTTAAAAATACCAGACATTTTTAAATCTTCTATAATTCCTGGTTGACAGTCCCGATTCAAAGTAGAGCCTCCAATACATAAAACGTTGGTCATACAAAAACCTCTAACTAATACTTGATTGAATAATTATAACTGGTATCACCGTGCCCCAACTGGCAAAATTACGCTAAGCTTGAAAAACTCACTACACAATAGTTTCAGCCTTAACGTCCATTGGGGCAAGATTGCTACTCAAAAGCCGCTAACAGCTTCTACATCGGCTTTTGGTTCCTTGGCTTTTTTTTCAAACACTTGGAGTGCGGGGTCTGCCAATATAAAACCTTGAGGTGTTGCCTCTCCCATTTTCCCGGTGATTGCAGCAACCCACATCGGGTAGTTAGCTTTGGCTTCGTCGAGCTTTTTGAAGCTTTTAGTTTGAGTTGGATTGTGATTATTTGACCGTCGCAATCGACCTCAAATTGCCTCGAATCGTCTTTGCCTATCCTTACGCTATCTGGGTATGCGTTGATTTTAATTGTTAGTTCTAACTTGCCCGCGATTGCCATAATTAGAGTCAAATTGCATTACTAAAGAACTTAGAAATTGGCTAGTAGCGATCGCATTACCTGCGCCAAAGGTTGAATACTAAATATTTTCCGCATCACTACCGCGTACTGCTTCATCAAGTGCTTGAAAGTTGGAAAGTCCTCGCATGGTGTGAACTTCCGCTTATACTCGCCCCATTCCACCGGGTCTAACATTGCTAAATCTTTGGTTTCTAATCCCACTAAATCTTCGGGTTCTAAGCCGGAAGCTTTCGCAAATTCTATACTATCCATAATTGCCCCCTTTACTTTAATTTTATCAGTTGTTTTTGTTGTGCGCTCGCATCAAATCGGCAGATACAAACTAGGTGTGCGAAAAGTGACGCTAAGACTAAAACTCTTACGGACAACCCCTACCTTCTCTAACAACCAGTTCTAGGGTATTCATCAAATTAGTTTTCTCCACAGCGATCGCGCGGAAGGAGTTGGCGTAGGAGGGACAGGGGAACATCGGCTAAAAATTAGCCCTTTTGGAGTCCTCGTTTTTAGAGACGACAGGCGTTAGCCTGGACTTCAGCTCGGCAAGCTGTGCAAACAGTTCAATTAGCACAATCAGGGCCAACAGTTCAATCAGGTCAAACAGTTCAATTAGCCACTAATAATCAACAGGCAACAATTGCATCAGGGTGATCCGAAACTGCTCGCATTAACCGCATTAATTCCAACAATACCCCCAAGTTTAGCGGAAAATGGGCAACTTTTCCACAATTCGGAGACACCATTGCAGGATATCGTATTAGCAGCGCCTTTGGGCCTCGTAAATCACCATGTCCCGGTTGCAGTTCGATGCACCTTGGAACTGACGTGGCAACACCAATGTACACGCCTTTGTATGCGATTGGGCCAGTCGGAGGAACCGTTAATGTTCGCTGCTGGGATAATGGTCGCTGGGGTTGGGTTGCTAGCTATTCTGTAACAGAATGGAGCGTTAGTTTTGACTACGTACATTTGCCCGTTGGAGAGTGCAAAAGTGGTTTGCAGAAAGTAGGCACAGTCATTGCGAAATCGGTTGATAGCAAGCAATGTCGGTTTCTACGAATAACTAAGTACGGTTTTCTTCAATGCCAATTGCTCCTAATTATGGTCTCTAATTCTGGCAACTACTACAAGTTAAGTTGGGTTTTCCTGACTTCTGCTACCAAGGAGAAAGCTCCATAATGTAACTGTAAGCAATAAGCAAGACTGACAACCAGCTAATAAAGCTTTACCAATCTTTGAGGTGACAGATTATGTTGATTCGCTATTTTACGCCCAACACTTCAATGGAAACATTCCGTCGCCATCTTGACCAAGTGTTTAACTCACTGACAGAGACTCAAGCAGAAACGGAAGTAACATGGAAGCCGGCTGTTGAATTGGCAGATGCAGGGGATAATTTCGTATTAAAAGCGCAATTGCCGGGAATTGAACCCAAAGACATCGATGTTCAAGTAACTCGTGAAGCAGTTGCCATTTCTGGCGAGCATCGCTATGAACAAAAAGAAGAGCAATCTGGCTATTTCCGCTCTGAATTCCGCTACGGTAAATTCCATCGGGTGCTGCGATTGCCCGCACACATTCAAAATGAATCAGTTACGGCTGAATATAAAGATGGCATCTTGACGCTAACGCTGCCCAAAGTAGCTGAAGCTCGTAATCAAGTAGTCAAGATTAATTTGGGTGAAATTGCTGAAGTTCCAGTTACACCTGCTCTGGAAGCAACGAATCAATAACTGTTGGTTTAAGTGTTAACTATTGGTTTAAGTGTTAACTATTGGTTCAACTGCAAGGGTGATGAACTGAGTACGTAGTTGAAGTGACTGAGTGAGGCAAATTTCTCTCTTACTAATGGCAATTAAGTTTGAATAAAAACAACGGAATTGGATCAACTAATACCGGGAGCTACAATTGCTCCTGGTTTTCTATTTTTTTAGGAGGAAGTGCGAGCGAGGGAATTTAGCTGTGCGATGTCTAGCATCAATATCTGCGGGTTCATAGGGTAACGAGCCTGTTTTCAAGTTCGCTAACCGCCAAACGCTGTTCCCGCACTCGACCTACTCTCAGCGCATCAATCAGGCTAAGCAAGGCGTAAAGTTCTGGATCGTTTTTAGCCGCTTAGGGGACTGAACGGTACAGGGGTGCGATCGCCTGCCCTCTGACGACACCTTGAGGGTCAGGCCAGACATAAACCTCAGACGGTGAGGCAATCAGCTTACTTTTCAAGGGCTCAGCCGAATGCGCCGTTGGCAGTCCCCGACTTAAGGGGCCGGGTTGGGCGTAGAATACATAGCGCAGCCCGTGAACTAAGAACTCTAGTAGCGCTTGCGTCAAAATCCTGCGATTTTCGCCATCATAGAGACCTGCTGCTGCACATCGAGAAAGAGCGCCATGAACTTCTGAGGCACTCATGCCTAAGCTTTGAGCGAGGGTGCTGTAAGTCCAGGTTGTTTTTTCCCAACTGTGGACTTTGAGTATGGCAAGGATATCTTGCGGTTTGAGCATAGCTTTATTCGTAGGCTCAGCCAGCCTTGGGCATCGCTTTCTTTCCTTTATTCTACATTCGCGAATAGCGAATAATCGAGATGTGGCGACTTTAATTTAATGTTCGGCGCTCGTTGAAGGGCGTGAGCTATTTCGGGAGTACAGCGATCGCTTGTGCTGAGAAAGCGGTTGTAGGAGCGAGCGATTTGCGATCGCACCATCCATTTCATTCACTCGGCTGTAACTTTCCTCGCATCTGTATAAATATATCGCCCACCATTGCTATTGCTACCACCCATTCCTGCTTTTTGTGCAAGTTTCCTAATTCGATCGGGGATTGCTCACGACAGCAGGCAAGGGGATAATCCTTTTTGGGTGTAATGACGGTAGCCTCGACTTCAGCAAGCAAAAGCTAATTTTTTATAGCTGTATAATATTCAACTTGAATCGTAGTACAAATAGTTACAGTTGTCATTAAAGCTTAAAAAAGTATTAAACCCGACCTTACGGTTAGGGTTCCGCAAAAGGAGGGTGCATTATTTTCCTCTCTGCACATAAAAGTCAGGTTTGTGATCACAAAAACATTGCTTGCTATCGCTCATCTCTGCTTTTTCCTTAGTTTCCCAGCTTGCATAAATTTGCATAAATTTGCATAAATTTGCACATTTTTGAGTTTTTTGTAGCTAACACGGCCCCAAATCGGGTTAACAATTCAAGATGAGCTTGCATAGTTTTGCTCAAAAAAACTCACAAAAACTCAAATTTATGCAAATTTATGCAAAAAAAATCATGAAAACTCAGTCCTAAAAAGTTAATTTTGAGGTTTTTTCCTGTCTCGGTACGCTTAAGACTTATTTAATAATTTAACAGCAAGCTCTACACTCCCCAAATTTAAGCAATTGTAGCAGAGGCTCAAAAGTGGTAACATTTATAGCAAGCTGTACTTTCACACTTGAGCAAGCAGAACTAATCGAGAGTTGCCACAACATTAGGAGCAATTTGAGCGATTGGCACAGTTGAATATCGGGTAAAAATTAAGCCTTTTGGGGTAAAGCTGAGATAATTGCTTTCATCTTTCATATTCCGTTAGCGCCTCCGCTAATCCAAAAACTTCCATCTGATCCATAAAATCAATCAGGTCAAGACAGTGCAACTGTAACTCTTTGTCTTTACTTTGACTGTACAATTTCAGGAGTAATTTACTAACTTCTTTTGCCTTAATGCCTGCACGTTGGCGAACATCAGAATCATCGGATCTCAAGCGTTCGAGAAAGCGATCGCAAACTCGATAAGTTACCGCATCTGAAAGTTTAGCGGTTGTCTTTTCCAAGGCATCAATTAAGTTGTTGTCGTCAGTAGAAAAGGCGGGACTATCAACGAATGCCTCGACTAAACTGATATAATCCCCCAGTTCTTCTCCTTCAAAATGTAAGAAGCAGCTAGATGCTTGAGAACGCACTTGTTCACTCGAATCATGGAAAAGCTTAATTAATGCGTTTTCACAAAATTCACGAAAGAGTCCTTGACGAAAGTTAGCAACAAATATCTCAGCAGCAGCCATTCGATGAGTTTCTGTACCAGAAAGGCAACGTTCTGCCAGCAAACGTGCGTCTTCAATATTTAGAGATGCTAAACAGGCTTGCCTAGTCCCAACTTTTATTACTGCTGGTAACTCAGAGGTAATCATCCGTTCAATAATTGATACCAGCAACTCAAAATGGGTTTGTAAAGCAGAGCGCAAGAAATACTCAATATTCTCAGTTCCTAGAAGTACATCTTCGGTATCGCAAAGTTGCTGAAATAAGCTAACAGCTAAGTCTCGGTCATAATTCAACATTGCTGTTAGTGCTTCAGCAGCACAGGCTCTAACAGCAATCGAAGAGTCTTGAACTATCTGTTCGAGAGGTTGCCGAAAATAAGAGGCGCGATTTTTGTCCGCCCAAATTAGTTTAGCGATCGCGCTTACAGCACTACCTCGTGTAGAATTAATTCCCGCATTCTGAATATCACCACCGTAGTAAACCTGTCCACTGGAAGTCTCAGTGCGCCACGACTCTTGCTCTGGATTAGGGTCGTTTAAGGCATACCAAGTTACAATATCAAAAGCATCTTCAGACCAGGGTAAATCAGCTAATTTCCCAATCAGCCAACTAATCCAACGACCGCAAGGATGATTGGGTAATTGGTGGCAATGCTTACATACCGTACCAATAGCAGTTTCTATATCCACACTAATATCAGTTTCTATATTCACACCAAGATCGGCAATGCCCCGTAAGACTGCCTTAAAATAACTTGGATGGGTATCATCTGGAAACTGGCTAATTAATGCAGCAAAAAGTTGCTTAGATAAATGGATTATAGTTTCTATATCCTCGCTAATATCAGCAATGCCCCGTAAGACTGCCTCAAAATAGCTTAGATGGGTATCATCTGGAAACTGGCTAACTAATGCAGCAAAACGTTTGGGATCAATCTTCACTTGCTTTTTTAGAAGATGTGATAACTGGCCAGCCCCACCTACAAGAGGCCGGCCTTTGTTGAAGTCCAAGCCATGCCAGTCATAGACCTTAATTGCTCTCAACCATTGCTCATCAGTCATCTTTTGCGTTGCCAATTCTGGTATGGGAGAACCAACCAAGCTTGCCACAATTGGCTTCGGTGCTTCTACTGACTGTCTATCAAACTTTCGCTGCCATTCTTGTAGCCGACGGGTAACTGATTCTGAGCGCCGAGAGGAAGTAATACCTTCAAGTAAAACAAACTGTGCATGACCGTAAGAAGAGTGCGTACCAGACCTTCTTTCCCACTCAGAATAATAGTTTAAGATCGCCGTCTCAAGCATTGCTAAATGCTCGTTAGAGCAGTGTGGAGTAATTGCCTGTAAGAGTTGGCGAGTTGCCCAGAAGGAAGCTCCTGCACTACCCTCACTACAAATTGTATATCCTGTTTGAAGTCGTGCTGTCTGTTCACACAGATAAGCAGCCGCTTCATCTGCAAATCTTTCTCCATTCGCAGTGTAGGCACGAATCAACAAAAACTGGATTGTTTCAAAATTGGAGTTACGAAGTTGCTGTTCTGCGAGGATAGAAAAATCTTCAGGATGGTTCGCAGCAAAATTAGATAGTGCCATTTCCATACCGCTTAATAAGGCATGAGCAATGTCATAACCATTACCATAATGTCGGTAATACCAAACTGAATCATGCCAAGGTGGATTATTTTCCCGGTTAGATGTGAACTCTATCACGCGAAACATGAAAGGGAGTAAGTGTTCAATAAAAGCTCTAGGAGCATTACGAGCACTTGCCATTAAAATTTTTTCGTAAAATTGGCTTTGAGG
This sequence comes from Microcoleus sp. B7-D4, assembly GCF_036705125.1. Lineage (NCBI taxonomy): Bacteria > Bacillati > Cyanobacteriota > Cyanophyceae > Oscillatoriales > Microcoleaceae > Microcoleus > Microcoleus sp. B7-D4. The sequence goes on along the minus strand of NZ_JAUBTT010000099.1, from coordinate 7,789 downwards.
TAGGACACTAGAGTTGCGATCAAACAGATTGGGTTGTCCAGCCGCGACACTTAAATCTAAATACCGATTGAAATAGTAGCTAATAGCTTCACAAGCCCAGTCTGGACGCTGTTGAGGTAAAGAATAAATTTGCATCCAAAAGTCGCGAGTGGGATCAATTTTCCCTGGTGGTTGGTCAAGTATTCCTGCATGAATAAGGCGCAAGAAAAAGTCTAAAAAGCGACGCTCAGTAACAAGTTTTGAACTTTGTATGAAGTAGTTGAGTCGATTGTGCCATGCTTCTGATACACCTATAAAAGGCTCTACTAACTCAGCGACTATATCTGGTATTTGCCTCTGCATAATAGATAACAGTATTAACGTTTGCTCAATACGCTCGTCGCTATCATTCCTGAGCCACTTTTCTATTAATCCTAGTGAGTCTAGCAGTTGAAACCAATGAACAGAACTACGCAAAGTTTGCCAAACTTGTTGCGTGATAGGATCGGTTTGATTATCTATTAGCGGGGCAATAATCTCCCACTCCTCTTGTGTGGGGTCATCTAGCGCTGCAAGCAGGGCAAATACTACCTTCTTTATGTGAAAGCGGACGTTCGGGCTAGTAATTAAAGCTTGGAGGTCAGCAAGATAGCGATCGCGCTCTGCATCCCGCTCGTAAACCAAAATTTGCCGAACTTGAGCGCGTCGAAATAAATGTTGCTGCTCCCCACTCCCTAAAAAATTTAATAGTTCTTCATCCTTACCTGCAAATCGACGTGCAAAAGCATAGTCAAAAAAACCTTCATGAAAAAACGAATACTGCTGCCCATCTGAAACCAGGATGTGTTCAGATGCCATTAATTCAGCAGTTTTTCCATATGCATCCACACGAGCTTTAGGAGCAGATAACCTCTGCTTTTTACTCATATAATCGCAGAGGGTGTATATCACATCTGTCCAATTCTCAGAATTCCCCCGTGCGTCGATACTATCCTTCTTATCATCCCAGAATTTATCATATAGATCTTTAGCTGTCCTAAAATTGAGCACGTGAGGTTTTGAACCTTCTGCAACTTCTGCTAGCAATCTCAGGTGCAGAGGAATGGATAACAGCTTTAATTGATTATTGTTTAGTAACCTTGCTTCTAATCCTAGTTCTGCAACAACCTCTCGCACTTTCTCATGAGATAAGCGATTAATTGTCACCGTCTCAGCAATTCCATTCTCACCCGTTAAACGCTTAAATCTGTAGTCATAATCTTGGTCAAACTTGCGACAAGCTAACAGTAAACGCATTTGTGGATAGGCTTTAGCTTGGTCGATGATCCGATCTAAACATTCAAAAAAATCAGGATTGCTACCAGAAGCCTTACTCACCGCATCAAGCTGATCGATAACTAGGACGCAATCACGTCCCTGTGCAATGTTAGCGAGAACATGAGCTGGAGAACCAGGTAAATCCAACTGTTCTCCAACTCGATCGGGTGAGTTAGTTGAGTCTAAACGATCTACACGAAAAGCGATTAATGGTATACCTTTTTTACGAAGTGCTTCCACAGCTTGGAGAATAACGCCACTTTTGCCCACTCCAGCTTCACCTACAACTAATACACCAGGCTTATCGTCTGACGAGGTGAGCCGAGCAACAATAGTGTCTACCTCATTTCTGGGGATTACTTTTCCTGCAATCGCTTCTTTATGTAAACGAGAGAGGTAGTGATCGTTAGCTTTATCGACGGCAGCCAAAACGTGAGGATCTTTGCCCCACTCGCGACGGCGATAGCCTCTTTTTTCCAGCAAATAATGCCAGATATCATGTGTCGTCAGTTGATGATGAATCTCATTAGCTGCGAAGTCAGCTAGCTCAATCCGAATAGTTACTGGATCACCTTCTACTAAGAGTGCTAATAGGCTTTCAACTGTGGTGAGGAGGGGTTTTTCCCCAAAAGGTTTAACTTCAATGCGCTTGAGTGCTTCAAAAGCTTGTTCTTGGGGACAGTTTCCCCAGGACTGGCAAAGCTTTTGAAAATCAGTACGTTTTTCTTGAGCTTTCAGGAACTGCTGATCGAATTCTTGCCATGACGCAGCACCGTTTGCCCTCTCAGCTAGGATGCTTAAGTCATTTGCATCTTGAGATGAAATAAAAACACATGACACTTCTGGATCGTTGAGATACTTCCAGAAAGCTGATAATACTTCAATTTTTGGGTTTTTGCTTTCTAATGCACTTAGTGACCAGCGTCCTAACTTACTATTTTGCCGCTTAACTTGGTGATACTCAAATCTGCCATTTCGGTGGAGCCAGAACTCTATGCCGTCTATGCCTGGTGGTTCCAGACGAATGGAATCGGCTTTCTCTTGCATGACCTCAACCATGCAAAACACAGTCCACCAACCTTCATAACGGTTGCCTAGTTTGTCAGTTGGTCCACCAGGTAAGGTCATATTGTCTCTATATTTTGAAAGGTGCTGCTTTTAAAGACGTTGCGGTATAAAACTCGCAAAAGCGTTATCTGTACTGTACCGACTTACTTATTGTAACGTACCATCTTCCTCTAGCAGTGCATGGAGCCGAGTTTGATTGAATGCAGTGCTAACGCACTTTTGTATAAGAGAAGTGAAGTGGAAGAGTATTTTTTTCGGGCTGCCAGAATGCTCATGCAGAGTGTTCGCTATCTTCATCTGCTCTGTTGCCTCGCTGATTCAGGTACTAATGCCAGTGATGTTACGACTACTACAAAGGTCAGGTTCTTCTAAGAAGTAATGCCTGCCAGCAATAAGCGCAAGCTGCATCCTCCACACAGAGGGTGCAACTTTTTGTAAGAAAAAACAACACTACAATTGTTACTGAGGGCTACAAAAAGCTTTATATTTTAACCCTTATATTTCCTCTTATTTCCTCTTTTTTCCTAATATCTCCTACTTGTCCCTCAAAAATCCTAAATTTTCCTCCAAATTTCACAAAACTTAATTAAGTTAAATTAACTTTCGCTGCCTTTAAATAGATTTTTTGTACTCCAACACCTCTTAAATCCTCCTAGTTAGTGCGCTAGTCGCATAGCAAGCCATGTCAAATAGACGTTATAGGGGGGTAAAAATGATCAATTTATGGTTTTTATGGTTTTTGCAAAAGTGCCATAGGAATTGTTGCAATTTGGAGTTAGCTCACGCTCACTCTGGGAAGCCTTGAAGAGAAAGTTTGACTCGCTCGCTGTTTGGATTTTGACGCCCGCTGTACACTCGCTCTTGGCTTCAATATCGACTCACGCGAGCGAGTGTACAGGACAGCCGCCTTTACGATCAAGCAGGGCATCCCGGGGTATAGCCGAGATACGATACTGTTGGCGAAATATTTCTTAACATTCTTGGCGATCGCCAAGAGGCATCTGTTTGGTCATAAATAAGTTAAGGAGATCTAATCTTCTGCCTGTGGTGACTCCGTAGAAGATGTCAGAAAAGCGAGCAATATTTTTACATCTAGATAAGTAGCTTTGCTTTTCTGGTTATGCCCTCGTAGTTTATTGAGTAGCTCCTCAGCATTCGGAAATGGTTTGGGTAGTGAGTTTAAGTTGTTAACAGGTTTATCGGAGCGGGGATTAATCTTGTTAACAGGTTTCTCAAAAAGCAAAATCGGAGGAGAAAGTGGCTCACCACCTTCAGCTATATATTCTTGATAGCGTTCCACCAACTGATTAATTTGTTCAGCAAGGGGAACTGGGATACGTGCCAGCTTTGTGTCGTAGGGAGCTTTCTTACCTCTCCCGCCTTTAGGTTTGGGCATCAGAGTCGAAAAAGTCGTAAACAAGTTTATGATAAACAAGTTTACAGCTAATAAACCTGTAAACAGCTTTGTTCAGCAGCCCTGATGCCGATTTATACTTGTTAACTGGTTTGACATACCTGTAAACAGCTTTAATTAATCGGGTGCTAGTTGGGCGAACGATGATTTACGGGTTTGAGCCAAAGGCTCTCCTCGCAGCCAGGCCGTCAAACGTACTACATTAATCGCAGCGGCGGTGATGATATGCTGCAATGTGGTCTTTTTAAGACCAATGTACCGACAACGGCGTAGTTCAAATGCCCGCACTGCCAGGGATATAGTACCCTCAATTCCGGCCCGGTGGGCATAAATCGCTTTGAACTCATCCGTCTGCTGATAGGCGCGGGCTTGCTGTAGAACCTGCCAATCTGATTGTGTCCTCCGTGTTAGCGAACGACCAGTTTTTAAGGAACGGGTGCATTGGTCTCGGACAGGACATACCAGACAATCTTTTTGGGCAAAAGCGATATAAATTGTAGAATTTCCATTGGCGTCATGGCTGGGCTTCCAACGTTGGCTGGTTTTGCCGATTGGACAGTACACCACTTTCTTGTCCCAATCAATATTAAAGTTGTTAGTATCGAAGCCTTGTTCAGCCTTTGCCTGCCAATGATGATTATTAGGCACTGGTCCAAACAGTTCAACCTCATACTCCTGCTGGGCACTAACCATCAGAGATACGCTGGTATAACCCGCATCAACCAGATGTTGTTGAGGTAAGAGTTCTTTGTTTTGTAGAGCTTGGTGGATGATGGGTGTGGCGAGTTGGTCTCCTACAGGAGCATTAGTTGTTTCTACATGGGTGATCAACCGAGGTGAATTTTCATCACAGCTCTCACTCAGATGAACCTTATATCCCGTCCAGTGCGTAGTTCTCTTAGTCCCGTAACGGGCTTCCATGTCATAAGGTGAGCGAATCTGCTGCACACAAGGAGGACGATCTTCTTGTGAACGTAGACGGACTGTGGACTCCGGTGCATAAAACTGTTGTAGCCATAGTTGGCGCAAGGTCTGTACCTCGGATAACTGCCTCAATTGGGGCGGTGCCTTGCTACTATATATAGCTTCCATTAACTTGAAGCCATCAGCCCCCACTAGAGATGCGAATTCTTCCCGTTCCATCGGCTTTCTCGGCAGATGAGATTCCTCAACGCGCTTAGAGTAACGCTCGTACCATGCAGGAGAGGCTAAATTGGATAACCAGGTTGGGGCAACTTTAGCTACAGCATTAAGAGCATAGCGTAGGGTTTCAGTAATACATTCTAAACGCCCCAAATCTCGGATAGCGGCTACTATATTTGTCGAATCAGTGCGTTGACGACCACGAGGTTTTAATAAGCTCAGTTCCTGACATTTACACAGTAATTTATTTAGCATAATCTCTTGAGCACTACCATCAATTAGACGCTGGCGGAACTCGCACAACACTGAGAAGTCAAAGCCTGGGTCAGTTAATTCTAGAGAGAGTGCATATTTCCAATCAATTCGACTCCGCACTGCTTCTGCGGCTTGACGGTCAGACAGACCTGCGACAAATTGCATGATAGTTACTAGAGCTAGTCGCCACGGAGATAAGCCAGGTTGACCTCTGTCGGGAAAGAGTTCAGCAAAATCCCCATCTGTGAAGATAGTACCCAAGGCGTCGCGCATGAGCATAAAGGTGTTGCCTTTAGGGAAGGCTGCTTGGGCAACGCGAACTGTGAGTTCTGGAATTGGTGTAATGAGGGTGGGTTTAGGTAACATAGCCCGATCCTGTTTATAGAGCGCATAACTTATTTATGACCAAACAGATACCTCTTGCGATCGCCAAGAATGTTAAGAAATATTTCGCCAACAGTATCGAGATACGGGCAAAATAGGCCATGACGTAAAGTTTTGTAAATATAAGACAGAATGACTTGAAGTAGCAGAGCCTGAAACGTTTAGCAGTAAAAGATTTCCGCTTTTGGGGTCTGTACGAAGGCAGAGTATAACTTATACTCTGCCTTATCAAACTGGGTTGAACAGTCAGCCAATTTAGGATGCTTTTGTGCTTGCAAGCTTCCTCGAAAGCTACGTAGGGGCTTATTTGTTACGTTTCTTAATATCATGTCCTATTTTGCAAGTATCTCGGCTGTACCCCATCCCACGACGCATTCGAGTTGGTGCAGTTCGGCATTGGTGGCGAATGCCCGACGCGATCGCGCGCCCGCTATCCTGTTTGCAAGCGAAGCAACCGGCTGATGTCGATGATGGCGAGGGAATCGTTCGTCCGATAGCCAGCAAGAGCGCGATCGCCTTGCACTTAGGATGCCCCATTCATAAGGGTGCATCGTTTTTATTTAAAAGTAATAAATAAGGTTTTGTACGGACAAAACCATTGCTTGCTACCGAGAGAGAACAGCCATAACCAGTCCCAACAGGTTATGGCACGAACAGCACAAAAAAGCAGTAATTTGACCGAAAAAGTCAGGCATTTGCAGGATATTTTCAGGTAAATGCAGGTAAAGTGCACCCCCTGCAAATACCTGCACTTGCCTGACTTTATACTGCAAACGCCTGACTTTATACTGCACTTGCCTGACTTTAGCGCTCCACAACAATTAGCTAATTTTTTAGCGTTTTTAACAAAGACTGGATTGACTTAATAGTCAAGTTCCGGCATCGGAATTGAATTAAAAATCAAGTTGAGCAAGTGTGAGAAAATTGGCAACACAGTAGCCGTTATGTCAGCCTTGGCAGTTGCATAAATTGCTGTTGTCGGACTCGCGCTTTGCAATCGGCTAAACTGTTATTGTCCGATCGAGCTTGACAGTCGGATAAAAATTTACCGCCTGACTCGGTTTACAGCAGTCGGTCGGTTTACAGCAGTCGCTCAACTTCCACCTATTAATGGCGGTTATAATTCACCACCTGATTAATACAAGCAGCAATCTCTTGCCGTAAGGAGCGATCGCTAATATATTCCCACAAAAAAATAGTTCGCCGTCCCTGTCCCATACCTTACCGCTCTTATTGAGGCATGGACGCTTCAGTAGCGACTCGCGAATCGAAACTGATTCCATATCAATAAGGTTTGAACTGCGGGTAAGCAATATGCTCAATATTGATGGGGGGTAGATATTTTTTGTCTGCACGTATTAGTCACGGTTTGTGATCACAAAAACATTGCTTGCTACTGAGAGAGAACAGCCAAAACCAGCCTCAACAAGCAAAGGCAGTCCTTGCACAAAAAAGCAGTAAAGGGACAGGAAAATGCAGGCATTTGCAGGATATTTTCAGGTAAATGCAGGTAAAATGCAGCCCCTACAAATACCTGCAAACGCCTGACTTTATACTGCAAACGCCTGACTTTATACTGCAAACGCCTGACTTTAGGGCACACCAAAATTAGCTAATTTTTTGGTGGTGGCTTCGATCGACGGTGCGGGGATTTCGGTAAAATATTTTGGGCAACGCGCGACCAATTCCTGAAAATCTAGGAAGTGCCGATCGCCGACAACCTCCACCACATCCGCCGCCACCACTTCACCACGGTCGATCGCGTCCTCCAAATCGCAATCAATACCCAGGGCAACTCCGGGCGAATTCCAGCCGATCGCCTGTTTGATTCTCTTGGCGAAGTGGTGGGCTGCTGGGAGTAGCAGTTCCTTGAATTGCTGCTGTTCGGTGTCGGATAGGGCGGCCCAGATTGCGTTTCGATCAGCGTGTCCCCGCTGACAGACCTCGGCTAATACGTTTTTGATGTCCAGAGCTGTTTGTCGATCGGCGGTGGCAATGGCATCTCGGACAAAGCCCAAACATTCGGCGTGGGTGGCGGGGTCGATCTGTACGGGCGATCGGGATTGCTGCGTAATTTCTAGCATGATGCACCTCCCTCCCAGCGGATTTGATGCGGCCATGCAAGCGTCTCATCCCAGACGCCGCCCACTTTCTCTATCAGCATTCGCAACTGAGCGCCGTCTGTGGTGGCAAGGAATCTTGCCCGCACCCATTCCCGCCCCCAACGCA
>NZ_JAUBTT010000223.1:0-3062 GCF_036705125.1 Microcoleus sp. B7-D4 | reverse complement strand
ACACCGATTCCGACAGAAACGCCAACGCCAACTCCGACACCGATTCCGACAGAAACGCCAACGCCAACTCCGACACCGATTCCGACAGAAACGCCAACGCCAACTCCGACACCGATTCCGACAGAAACGCCAACGCCAACTCCGACACCGATTCCGACAGAAACGCCAACGCCAACTCCGACACCGATTCCGACAGAAACGCCAACGCCAACTCCGACACCAACGCCAACTCTGACTGAAATTCCGACAGAAGATTGCCTTTGTAACTCTCTATCCCTCCCAAATCTCAACCAACCCAATCCTGTAGAAAAGGTAGTTGTGAATAGTACGATCGATCTACCCATCACAGGTACTGCTAGCAATGAGACATTCGACGGCAGCAGCAGCGAGGATTATTTCCAGGCAAAAGAAGGTAACGATAACCTGTTTGGCGGCGAAGGAAATGACTTTTTCAACGGTAACGAAGGCAACGAGTTTATCTCTGGTGCAACGGCAGATGACTTGCTTTTTGGTGGCAAGAATCAAGATATTATTCTTGGTAATGAAGGAAGAGATACATTATTGGGAAATCGAGGACAAGATTCGCTAAATGGTAGAGAAGATAGCGACTTCATTCACGGCAACGAAGACTCCGATTTCTTGGATGGGGGCAAAGGAAACGATTTCTTATTGGGAGGTAAGGATAGAGATTTAATTGTAGGCGGTGAAGAAAACGATACTCTGTTGGGAAATGTAGGTGACGATACTGCCTGTGGTGGCGGTGGCAACGATTACTTGCGGGGTGATGAAAATAACGACCTACTGGATGGCTGTGAAGGCAATGATACGATTTGGGGAGGAGAAGACAATGATACCATATTTGGGGGAGCCGGAGACGACTTTTTAAGCGGCGATTTGGGAGATGATTTTTTAATTGGAGGAAGTGGGAACGATCGTTTTCTGGTTTGGGCAGATTCAGGGATGGATATCATTCGAGATTTTGAACCCGGAAAAGATGCGATCGCCCTTACTAGAGGTTTGACTGCCTCTCAACTGTCAATTAGTCAAGCCAACAGCGATACCTTAATCCGCTTGACAGCAACAGGTAAAATTTTAGCTACTCTCAATAACGTATCTGTTACTCAAATCGATCTGACAGAATTGAACCCGCCTACATTTTTAAACCGGAGTTTTTTATGAGGAATGTTAGGGGCGATAGCCAAAGAATCAACAGACTTTTCTACACAAGTTTGACCTTAATTTCAGCTATCCTCTTAGGAGGCTTGGGAAAGCTTTCCGAGTCCAACAATAACACAGCTTTAGCGCAAGAAAACATCCCTGTTAGCGGTAGCGGTGACGCGCAACTCCAGCCGATTTTGCAATCGTTGACAGAATTCATGCGCCACCGCTGCGTCGGTGCGGCCGTACTCGGTGTTTCTGTTAAAGGTAAACCCGTTGGTGTTTGGGGTCTAGGGCGCATGAAAGGCAGACCTACTAATAACTGGAATCCGGCTTGTGGCGACGATACGCAGGCTCCTCTGGCTGCGATCGTACCCGCAGATACCCCCATGCGTATGGGCAGTATCAGCAAGCCTGTTACCTTTGCAATGGTGCGCTGGGCGCTTAAAGAGACGGCGCGCGATCGAGCCGGTTTAGAACTGACTGACGACCAAATTGAAGGGATGAAATTGTTCGACCCCCAGCATTATCCGCCGCTAATTCCGGGTTTGAACAAGCAATATCCAGTAGCGATTATCCCTGAAAACTTGCACGCCGTATTTTCGGGAAAAGTCAAATTTCCCGTTCCCGTGAAAGACAGCAAGTGTGCCAATCTCAACTCAGGATTTGCAGACAAACAGTGGCAAAACGTCACCCTCGGACATTTATTATCGCACCGATCGGGACTTCAGCGCAGCGCGCCCAGATATGCTGAAGATGTCACCGCAAATTTGCCTGTGCTTCGCAATCTAAAAACCCCAGCGAATTTTCAAGCACAAGAACAGTTACTTGTCAGCGAATGGGGCAGCAAATCTATCAGTTCAGCAAAAAATCAACTCGGCATTTCTCCTAGCGCGGGCTATTTTTTGCCAAGTCCTACTTTAGGAGAAATTATGCAGGTTTTGGCTGGCCGATGCCTTCAGTATCCTCTCGGCCAATATCACTATTCCAATACCAGTCCGGCATTTCCTACGATTATTTTGGAGCAGCTTGTGGCTTCCGGCAGATCTGCTGCTAAGATGGGTAAACCAGAAACTCATCAAGGTTCGGCTTTGGAGGTTTTCTTCAAAACAAACTTAGGAATTTATACGGCGGCTGACCGGGGAATTTTTATGACCCAAGGAGTAGCAAATATGGTCGATCGCGAACCAGAAAAACGCCATTGGAACGGGAAAAGTTATTATGGTCAAGGATGGGATGTGAAGCGTCCGCACTGCATCTGGAAGGGTAGCTTCTGCGATTTTTCTACCTGGCTAAATCCGAAGCCGGGGAGGATAAATTGGTCTTGGAATTTAGGCATGGTTCCTTTTAGCAGCAGAAACACTGATTTGAGTCCCGGTACTGGTTCGCTTGCTGCGGAAGCGGAAGTTTTTCTCAAATTCATGTCAGAATATTGGGTAGCTGGTTATGAAAATAACCCGCGCATCGGAGAAAAGCGAAATAATCTTTGGAATCGATATACTGCCCACAACGGAGCGCTTGACGGTACTCATGCTTGGGGAATCCAGTTAGGGGGCAATAATAATCCGAAAGAGTGGAAATTGCCGCCGGTGGATGATAACGGTCGCATCCTTGATGATTTTGCTAATTTAAAGATGTATGCGGGCGTGTTGCCGGATGGAGTTGATATTTTTGTGGCTGTGAATCAAAGGGCGGATAAGAAATGTGTTAATGCTAAAGGTTACAATTGTGGGGATGCTTACGGACTTTTGGATAATTTTATTTTGTACGGTGTTTCTCAGGTGAATTGGAATCTGCTTGCACCTCGTGCAGTTGACAAATAAAAGTTACAGCAAATTCCATGTAAATGTGGTACACTACATTCAGTACATCAGCAGAAAAAATGAAAGCTTATTCGCTCGAGT
>NZ_JAUBTT010000098.1:8315-30487 GCF_036705125.1 Microcoleus sp. B7-D4 | reverse complement strand
TCCACTCCTAAAAAAGCAGTTTTTTGAGTAATATTACTGATTGACAAATGCAATTAAGTCTTAACTTGTCACCAATGGTCATACTCTTTTTTACTTAACTCTCTTTTGTCACTTTCGGAAGAAAATAATCTGGGATGGTTATAGCATAAGACTTTTACCAAAAACCTTGATTTGGGCCATTCTGTTGGAAAATAAATGCTCAAATCCTTGATAAACCTACAGTTGAAAATTTGGTTCTCATTTTTAATTTCCCAGAGTGACAAAAGAGGGTTAAATTTTATCTTACCACTTTTCTTTTATTTACACAATTCCTGCAAGACGCACTATACATAATGAGCATTTACAACTCATTTAGGATTGCTATATAACGGGATGGGATTATATTCTATCAGTCTTGGCTACTGTTGCATGACTTTGGAGAATTGGTATAAAAAAGCACACCGAGCGCAGACTTATTCAGCAAGCCCTAAGTATGGGATAACCAATTCTTCTTCCATCAATATCTTGCCCATCTTCTGATACTCCCGGCGGATCGCACAAATCAGATGACTCATGTTAACGGGTATACCCTCATCAGCAGCTAGAAATGCGGCGGCTAAAGCAACGTTGCGGATGTTAGCACCACCAATTTCAAACTTACGTGCTAAAAAATCTAGGTCTATGTGAGGGCTGCGAGGTGTGGTGTCAGGCCAAATTTTCTCCCAGATTTGGCGGCGTTGCTTTTCGGTAGGAAGGGGAAACTCAACTATAAAACGCAGTCGTCGCACGAACGCATCGTCTATATTGCTACGAACATTTGTTGTTAAAATAGCCATCCCTTCATATTCTTCCATTTTCTGCAATAGGTAACCAACTTCAATATTAGCGTAGCGATCGCGCGATTCTTTTACTTCTGTGCGCTTGCCAAATAAAGAATCTGCTTCGTCAAATAAAAGAATAGCGTTGGAAGTAGCTGCGGCGTTAAAGATGCGATTGAGATTTTTTTCTGTATCGCCAATATATTTACTGACAACTTGGGATAAATCGATTTTATAGATGTCTAGCTGCAATTCACTTGCCATCACTTCGGCAGCCATCGTCTTTCCCGTCCCTGGTAAGCCAGAAAATAAAACGTTCTGCCCTTTACCGAGGGATAATTTCCGATCGAACCCCCATTCTTCATACACCAGATGTCGATGTTTAGCTTGATTGCAAATTTCCCTAAGCTGGGTTTGGGTATCGGGTGGTAGAACAATATCATCCCAGCGATATTTAGGTTCGATTTTGCGTGCAAGTGCTGCTAGATCGTGACCGCCTTGAGCGCGGGTAGCAGCAAATACAATTGAGGTATGCGAAATCTCGGGCTCTCCAACCGCAGCTTTCCAGCGAATGGTATTGCTAGCGGTGACAGCGGTGTCGGCAATTTGCTCTGGAGTTAGGCGGAAACGATCGCTTAAAGCATCTAAATCGGTTGGCAAGATCGAAATTCCGGCTTCACTCAAACGCTTTTGCCATTCTAGGCGACGTTGGGCAAAGTCAGGAACGGTAAAAGGTATCGTGACAATTCCCAAGACACCTTCTGTTCCAGGTTTCCAGGGCTGCTTGCCTGCTAAGATTGTTAGTCCTTGGGTTTGAGCAATTGCATTGAGTAAATCCTGATACAAAATGGCGTGTTCTTCTTCTTGTAATACTTCTACTCGATCTAAATAAAGGAGGGCATTGTCAAACCAGGCTTGACGGAGTATTAGGTTTAAAGTCGGCTCAAAATCTACTTTGGCAGTGATAATTCGCGCAAAATCGACTATTAGTAAGAAAGTTTGAACTTCAGCAGCTATAGCCTCAGCGGTGCGGCGAGCCAAAGCGCGATCGCTTCCTTGGAAATACAGTCGCATTGGGTTGCTTCGCTCTGGGGAAAAGGAGGAAAGGGGAGGTAGGTTTTCCCTTGTTCTGTTTTCCTCTTTCCCATTTTCCTGTCCCAAAGGGGATTCCTTTTCCCCTTTTTCCCCTTTTCCCCTTTCCGCCTGGGCGATCGCTTTTAAACCTTGTTTGACGGATTCCTTCAAGCGTAAATCGTTCCACTCAACAGCAGGCTGGATTAATTGGCAAAAAGGTGTTAACCGAGAATCGAGTCCTTTTTCGTTGAGTAGGAAGCGGACAACTTGTTCGTCGAGCAGGATATTATGCGCTAGCAGACTTGGTTTGGCTTGGTTAGAGTTGCCAACAAGGTACAGCAGTTTGTGGCGGATGAGGGGGGCATCAGGAGAAAAGCGATCGCGCTGACTGAGTTTTGCGGTTGCTGTCGGACAGAGGATTTTGAGGACGAGATCGACAGTAGGTTGCAAATAACGCTCTTCATCTTGTAAGTAGGCGTAGAGGCGTTCGTAGCGGCGATCGAGTTCTGGGGCGAGAACGATCGCGATCGCATCGAGGTCAAATATGGACAAATGGAACGTTTGCTGAAGCTGCGCTAGGTGTGAGTCTGGCGGTATAAAGTCGGGTAAAGATTTATCTAAATTTTCGACTTCACGTTTTAAACCGTTTGAACTCGTTTGGCGAATTGACAACTGCTCTATTTGTTGCAGGTTAGCTTGCAATTCGCGATAGAGATGAATAGGGACATTTGGATTGCGATCGACTTCAACCCCAGCGATTGCTCGTGCTAGATGTTGATCTAATCGGCGCAGTAATGGCAATAGATCATCGAGGTGGAGAAGGTGCGCGATTGTCGCATCTTCAGGTTTCCTAATTTTTGTTGTTTCCACCATTGCTGCTTGTTCCTTTTTTAATGTCCTTCAAAATTGAGGCTCTAGTTTATCTAGAATCGTTCATCTCGCTTGGTAGTTCTATTTTGTTCAATTCCTCAGAGGATAAACCGTTTTCTGCGCTGTCTGCTTTGGCAATTTCTTCTTCTAATACCTGAATTGCGCCGCTGATTCGCAAAACAGTTTCCCTCACTTTTACTTGTTGCAATTCTAAGTCAGCCAACATTTTTTGTCCGGCTTCAAATTCCACTCGCAGCGATTGAATGCGCTGTTGAAGTTGTTCTTTCATTGTCAAAAATGCCCTCTCTATTTAGAGTAACAAAAGATGGATAAAATCAGTAAGAAACTTACTGGAAATTTACCAATTACTTACAACTCTATGACAATTAGGCTTCTCGTATCTTTATAAGCGCACCCAGATATTATTCCACCAGACTCTGCATCGCTTGACCACTGAACTTTAATTGTATGTTGACCAGATGAGAGAGTCTCTATCCAGTTTAAGCTGATACCTCTAAGGCTCCAACCACCAGTGAAATTAAATTCATCCCAACTAAAAGCTTTTTGCACATCATCAATTAGCAAGCGAAATTTAGCCCTTGTTAATCCCGTTGGGTTTAACTTACCACCCGATCCTTGAACGCCTCCCATCTTAAATAGGATTAATAAAGAATTATTTCCACTTGCTGTCACCGTAAGTGACATATCAGCTAAATCCACAAAGGTTGCCGATGTCGTGCTAATCGGATTGGTAGCTACAACTTGAGTGCGAATATTTTGACAAGTAATTTTGCCAGCAACAATATTGCCTGCGCTAATGTTGCCATTGCCTAATGATAAGCTGCTGCCAGTGATGCTGCCTGCGGTAATGCTACCAGTACCAACAGAGAGGCTTCTACCAACTATGTTGCCGTTAACAGTAAGGTCGCCATTAATGGTGGCGCTACCTGCGGTGATATTGCCGGTGCCAACACTAAGACTGCTACCTGTGATACTGCCACTAGCGGCGAGATTACCATTAATGCTGGCATTGCTGAGGTTGATGCCGCCGGAGCCAATAGAAAGACTGTTTACCTCTAGGGTGCCACTGACGCTCAGATCTCCCGTGAGGACTGCTTTATTGCTGGCTCCATCTCCACCGGAGCGTAAAATGGGGCCTTTTCCACCTGCGGCTGGTAAGTACACGCCTGAATACTGGCGCACAGAGTTATCAACTTTAACCACACCATCTTTATCAACATTCAGATTTGCCAGCACGATCGCTTCTGATAAGGTTGTTGCCCCCGGTAAGGCTACTTGAATCAGCGGTTTTTCGTGCCAACGCCGATTGCCTTCAGTTCCCTCCTGTGTCCGATCTGCCTCGATTTCTTGATAGGAAATCAACAGGGAAACTGTCTGATTTCTGTAGTTGACGACGGAAACTTCTTCTGGTGTTGCTAGAACAATGAGCCGTCCTTTTGGATCGACACCTGTGCCTGGGTTTACGGTGACGTGATCGCTTCCGGGTACTGTGACTGCTAACCCTTGGCTAATCCCTGAAACTTGCAAACTTTGGCTCAGTTTGCGAACGCGATCGATGTGATATTTTTGCTCGTCGATGAAGTCTTGGTCTTTTAAAAACTGACCATCAAAATAGCGGAGTCTCTTGTCTAAATAGGTAGGTTGTTCGTAATTAGCTGGCATGGTGGTTAGTTAGAATTAATTTGGTGTCAGAGGGGCTATGGGAAGAGGGTAAGAGGGTAAGAGGGGAGTGAGGGAGAGAATAATTCGGATTTTTCTCGTAAATTATTGATATTTCATTTTTTCTTTTATTTTCCTTTTTCTTATTTTATTTACCGATTAGTCGTTGTTCCAAGTATAGTTGTTCTTCCAACAATTATCCCATTTTGTAAGTCTTTATTGCGGATTTGCATGGTTGGCACTAGCACTTGGAAGGAGTAAAAGGTGTGGGCAGGCTTTTGTAAATCTAAAATTGTTTTGGCTATCTGCTGTTTTCGTCTCAGATTTTCTGCCGTCTCGCTCAATGTCATTTCGACTTGGAAATAGTGAGCGGGTCGGTCAAATTCATAAATTTTAACTTCTTCTCCTGTATAAATTTCTAGAAGTTTTTTCATCCCTGCTTTTGTTCCTCGCAAGCGGTATAACGGTACGATATTACTGATAAACTTGCGTTTAAAATCTTCATCCCACTCTTCTTGTAAGCTGGCTGCTACCCAAGAGGCAAGCCAAGGTAAGAAGTCGGCAGGTGCAGTTCCGGCCTCTTCTCTGGACAAGCCTGGATTAAAGTAGGTGTGAATGCGATCGATATATTCTTCTAAACCGAGTTGGTTGGGAATAATATCGTCGGAATCTTTGAGAGTAACTCCGCTTAAAATCCGCTCGATCGCCAGAAGGAAATGCCCCAAAAACTCATCAGATTGCTGAAGGTAGGGGAGATATTGAAGATAACTACTAATGCGATCCGAATTATTATTAGGCATTGACTTCCCAAGCCTCCTTCAGGATTAATTCACCAATTTTGACTGCAACTAACTGATAGTCTTTCAAGACAACTCGTTTGCTGACATCTTCATCAAGAAGTCCTCTGCCGATAATTGTATTTACTCCAACGAGTAGACCAATTCCTTTACTTCGATCGAGTTCGTTTCTGATTTGCATCGTTGGATAGATGACTTGTAGTTTCACTATCTCAATGTAGTTCACTCCAGAGATATCATCGAGCAATTCATAAACTTCAGAAACATAAATGTTGCGACCAAAAGGCCAACCAGTGCCGTCTGCACCGCCCTTGAAGGGATGAAAGAAAGTATGAATGCTTTCTTGGACTCGCGATCGCACATCCGCCACTCTAGCCCCTTCTTCGAGAAATAGGGTAGCGGAGATCGTCACGGGTACATAGTCTGGTGCAACAACATGATGGCGCGTTGTCAGTAACCGTCGCTCGTCTAAAAACATCCACAAGCCAGTCAGCAGGGCTGATGAGGGGGAAGGGGAAAAGTTAGTGTCGCCTGCTTCTCCTTTGTCGGGTACGTCTGGTACTACAACTAAGCTAATATGTCCGGGAGCATTTGCTTCTAGTGCCTCTGGGTTCCTCAAAGCTAGGTTACGTTCGGGCAGGCAATGCGATCGCCTAATTTTGCCTAATAATTGGGATGGTTCGGTTTTATTCCAATCTTCGACTGCCAAACGCTCGTAATCCTCACAAGTTACTGCTCGGTAACGCTTTCGCAGATCGACAACTGTTTCGCGAATAGCATCTTGCAAGCCATCCCCCAAGAGAGAGGAAGAACTTCCCCCCTTTCCCCTTTCCCTATTAGCCCATTCTGGCCCATTGAGCAGCTTGAGAAAGATTTCCATGTTTTTATCGGGCACGCGATCAACCCGATAAAGTACCATTTCGGTTAGCCAAGCCAGTAACTCAATTAAGATAATTCCCGTATCTGATGGATTGTGGTCAGTCCATTCGGGATATTCGACGGGAATCAGGGAGGTGGCTTCTGCCACCAAATCTTCATAAGAGCGATCGTCTAGGTTGGGTAATGGTAGGGGCATGGTAGAGGGGAAAAGGGAAAAGGGATAGAAATTAGATTTGGCTGCACGTGATTTGGTGCGGGCCGGAATAGATTAAAAACCTATTACGTCGGTTGTTAGGTAATCGGTCTAGTGATGGGCTATCAATAGATAGAGAAGCAATGTAATCGACTCCATCCACTTTTTCTAATACGGCATACAAATCTGACTCGTGCGGACGGCGACCGAAATCCCACCCTCGACCTTGCCTTCCCCCTGTGAGAGGATGCAAGAATGCGATTGAAGTATCGGTTGCTGCTTGCTTGATTTCATCAACTTTTTCTAGTGAGATGGGAACGATATTCGCTCTGATCGTGACTTCAACCCAATCCGGTTCTGTGAGGTGCAGCTCGACGGCTGGAGAGCAGCGATCGCGAATATAGCGTTCAACGCGCTCTAGTAAACTCAGGCTGGGCGTTGGTTGGGGGTCTGATGTTTGTGGTACGACGATCAGTTCAACTCTGCCAGGATCTGTTCCTTCTCGATCCAGTGTACTTCCACTGGTAGACATCATAGACGGAGCTTGAAAATCTACATCTAGAGAACCCGTCGGATAGGTAATCTTGACGCGAACGCTATCGGCGCTGGAATTTCCTAAGTTGGTAAAAGTAATGCTCCATTCTCTGCCAAGCTGGAACTGTTCTTGTGTCACCATATAGGTGATGGTAGGGTTTGTTGTACTTAGATCCTTGGATGTGTAAGGGTTTGACTGTCCGGGGCCGTTGATATTAACTTCTAGGGTAATACTGTTAGGAAGTGCGATCACTTCCACTTGAATCTGCCCCGGCGCATCCAGATTAATCCAATAGATGGGCAACCACTGCAAGCCGTCAATCGGATTAAATTGAGGTCCGATCGCTAAAGCACGCGCAACTTCTGTGGACGCTTCAAGTGCTAAATCTTCCATATCTTCAACGGTTACTGCTCGACCTCGGTGGCGGAGCGTTTTTGGCCCTCGCTCTTTAACCCGCTCTAGAGATTCTCCTTCAGCGCCACCCGCTGCGGGTTCGAGATTGGTAACGCTATCTACATAAGGTACGGTAGTTTTTAGTTCGGTTACGGTTAATGCTGGACGATTCCCTCGTTCTCCGCCACCGATGCGATAAGGAGCAAGTTGAATGTTATTTAGGAAGCCTTGGGGTGGAATCGCTCCGTGTAAACCATCACCAAAACGTACTTCACCTACAAGCCGATCGAGAACGTAATGGCGATCGCGTGGCCCCGATCCGTAGAAATCTGGCACTTCTTGCCACGTCACCCAAGCACCTTGCACTTGTCCTGCCTCATTACGGACGATCTCAACTGACTTCCCCTTTTCCCCTTGTTCCCCTACTAAAGAAGGGTCTGTCGGCTCAAACACTTCCAAGCGTTGACCCAACAGTATTGGTTTTTGGGCAGTGCGGTAAGTTTGATTGGGATTACCATCGCTTGTGCCCAATATCTCAATAGCGATCGTCACCGTCTGAGATGCCCAAGTTGTATTTGTCAGTATTCGCCGCAACTGAGGAGGCATAGCAAATTCTCCACTCTCCCATCTCACTCTAAGCCAGTAAAGGGATTGCCCGAACTCAGTCCGGCTTGAAAAGTTTGTTGGCCCAATAAACTGGATGATGCCTCTTTCGCTCAAAGCATCGGTTTCATCCTGTATGGTTAAGGGAACCCAACCTGTAGGACTGCCATATTCCCAAACGACTCGTGCGGGTGGGGGTATTGATCTCGCATTGGCTTTAGGAATTTCGCCGGGACGCGGAGGTTCTACTTGAAAGTAGAGGGTAATTGCTCGATTAGGAAAAGGCCGATCGAATCCCAAGTATAGAGTAGGACGGATATCAGTGGAAAGGCTGAAAAGTTGAACTTTAGTACCAAAGTTTATCTGGTCAACGGTGGGAGCGGTGGGGGTTAAGGGTTGAAATGTGGAACCATAATCTATCAGTTGGGCTGTGCGATCGGCATAAATAAAATTGTTATAGGTATGGCAAGCTGATAGAGCATCCCAAGCTCGATAATTATATTTCAATCCAATAGATTGCACGGATGGTGCTGCGAATGATGCGGCTACGGGTTCGGTGATGATTTGATTACTTGAATTTGCGCTTTGCCTGTAGGTAGCCTCAGTGCCATAATTCCCTTTGATTAATCTGACTCTGAGCCAGCAATTTGTTGTTCCACTTACGATAGTAGGCTGGATCTGAGAAGGCAAAGTAAATGTTACTTGTCCATCTTGGGTGAAAGCTTGAGTGCGATCGCTAAATTCCGGTTGTCCGTTAATTTTAGGATTGCTAACGCTCGATCGTCCTAGTGTTTCCCAGCTAGAACCGTTATAAACTTCCCAAACAAGTTCTGCACCCCCGTTTTTGTTAACAGGTAGTCCGCTGAGTTTAACCTCGATAGTCACTACAGCAGAGGGTTTAGCAAAAATTTCTTTACTGCCGATATAAAAAGTATCATTAAAGCGTGGCTGTTGACCGAAAGGGTAAAAATCTTTGCTCAAATCGAGCAGGGAAGCATTGAAAAAACAAAGATCCGGCTGGATTAAGTTATTGCGTTCGATTAGCACCCCAGTCAGAATCGCATTAATATAAGGAAGTGACTGCGTAGGAGCGATGGAAGTATTTAAACCGACTCTCAACCATGCCGCTTCTACTCCGTTGATGGTTTTTCGTGTGGGTACTGGCAAATCGCGAATCGCGACTTGCATTTCTCGTCGTTCTGGAGTAAGTAATGGTGGTGTTGGCAGCCAGGTCGTACCATTTAAATAAAGGGCTTGTAAAGGCTGCCAGTTAGCACCATCCCAGTACGACCAAGAGAGAGGTAGTTGAGCAAAATGCGAAATTTCGGTTGAATAAAATATAAAAATAATTGTCTTATTTTCTGGTAAGGCGAATAAGCGCTCGCAAGCCAGAAAAAAGTAATGTTCGTTTGGCTTATTGGCTTCAAAAGCTTTGAAAGCAGAATTAATATTGCCCGTAGCTTCAGGAGTGCGATCGCTATATTTATCTGTAAGAGGTTCACGAACAAATACTGCTTGTAATTGTGCTGTTATCAATGCTAGGTCGCGTTCTGTCTCGAAGACAACCTCTTCTTCTTCTTCTTCTTCTGCTTCTATCGGCGGGGCAGCTACTTGAGTACCAGCAGGAACAAAAGCAGCGATCGGATTGCCTGAAACTAAATTAAACGTGAGGGGAACTCGTGCTGGTAAGGGCGGCAAAATTTGAGTACCGATCGTATCTAGAAATGCTAAAAAGTTTTTCTCTGGGGCTTGATTGATGCGATCGCTTACCAGTGCTGCCATGCGCCCAAAAATACGAATTAGCGCCCGTCCTGCATCAGGTTTACCATCAGAATGAGGACGCCATTGAGTAAACTTCTGCGCCAATTGTTCTGTTTGGGCAACGATTTCTTGGTAGGTGCGCTTGTCTATTTTTGGAGGCTCGATGGACATAAGAAGGGGGGATGGGGTAAAGGGAAATGGAGATAGTCAACAGGGAAGACTGGGTTAGAAGGAATAATTTAGTATTTATTTTTTGCCCTTTTCTCCTTTTTTCTATTTTGCTTTTTTCTCTCTCATTACTTACTCTAAATAGAAGGGATAAACCAAGTTAAATCGATTATTTGTCGTGCGAACTTGGTAATTAATTTGAATGAGTAATCGGTTAGGTTGAGAGGGATCGGGATTGGCATCTACGTCCAGTAAATCTATGCGCGGTTCCCATTGAATTAAGGATTGCTCTACGGATGCGATCGCCACTCCAATTGTACCAGCACTGTTGTTCGCAAATACTAAATCGTGAATGCCGCAACCAAAATCAGGACGCATCAGGCGTTCTCCGTAAGCGGTGCTGAGAATCGTCCAAATCGACTGCCGCACGCACTCTTCATAACGTGCCATTTCAACTTGTTTTTTTTCGTCTAATTTTACTGGGGATGTCCATCCCACTCCTAAAAAATCGCCATTCATATTTCTACATTGCCTTAACGCGAGTTTGAGTCACTAAAATATTCAAGGGAGTTCCGGTAGGAATTGAGACTGATTTACTATCTTGTAACAACACTGGTTGTCCCATCGCTTTCACTCGCGTAGAAGCACTTACCCACTGGGCAATAATGCAAGGGCCAACGTTGATAGGTGGTACGGGATTAGAACATCCTGCGATCGTATGGGGTGATGACTGAGTAGTAATCGGTTGACCCATCACTTTTACGCGAGGATTGGGAGCAATTGGCTGTGCTTGTCCACCATGAGCGCAAATAACAGTTGCACCAGAGTTTAATAGATATCCTGACATTAAATTACCTCCAAAGCGCCATCGTTGATGTTAACTCCTGCTGCACATTTAAGTGTCATTCCTCCATTTGCTTGAAGGCTACAATTATTATTAGCCTTGATTTCACAAGTTTGTTGAGCCTGCATTTTAAAATTGGCATCGGCTTTAATTTCACAATTTTGTTGCGCTTTAAAAGATAAATTTTTACCTTCAATTAAAACATCCCCGTCACTGCTTTTGATTGTTATTTTCCCCTTCGCTTCAATTGTGATATCTTTCTCTACCTTGATATTAAGCTTGTTATTTTTAGAATCAATCACTATCTCGTTCTTGTCAGTGCGATCGCGAATGATAATTTTTTCTTCATCTTTAGTATCATCCAAAATTATCTGATGACCGCTGCGAGATTTAATTAAGCGACGGTTGTTTTTACCATCGTCATTTTTTTCGGGTGGCTTATCTTTGCCATTCCAAACTGCGCCTAAAATATACGGCGATTCGATATCGCCATGAGCAAATGCCACTAATACTTCATCATCAACTTCTGGTAAAAAGTATATCCCTCGATCGTTGCCAGCCATCAACGTTAATACTCTAGCCCAATAACTTTCATCATTATCAGAAAGTAAGGGGAATTTTACCTTGATTCTCCCCAATCCATCATCATCTTTATTATTTGTAACTATTCCAACTGTGACCCCATAAAAACGTCCTTGTTGTTCGGGTACAGCTAATAATTCGGATAGTAAATTCATTCCCATCATGCCGCGTTCCTCCTCACTGTAAAATTAGTAACATATCCTCGGTCTTTGTGATAGAAATGAGTTGCTGAAGTAACGTAATAAAGTCCACTAAACCGATTGCCTACTCCAGTAATTTCAATGACCCTTCCTGGCTGCAATTCAGGAAATCCCAAACAAATGCCTTCACCAGAAATATAAGTTAATGCCATTTCATTAAATTGTCCCATTGCCATGCGATCGGCTTCTGCTTGATTGGATCCGGGTTCGCTAACAATAACATGAGTAGCTTTACCGAAAGCTTGGTTAACTTTTTGTGGCCCGCTGGTGGAACCTTTCATGGTTGAGTTTTCGCTACCAGCAGCTGCTTTACCAGTAAATGCTTTTTTATCCTTAAAGTTCCAGCTATGCACCTCTACATTACTAACTTGACCCATAGCACTCAAACGAGGGCGAAATTCAATTAGGTCATCCTCTCGTGTCAAAGTTAATACTTTCTGAGTATCATTCTGGTGAGGATGGAAATACAAGGTTTTGTTTTCTACGACAACTTCGTACCCAATACGCTTTGCTCTTTCTTGTAAGAATTCCAGGTCGGTTTGATTTGCTTGCAAAACGTAATCTAGTTTTACTTGAGTGTCTTTAACTTGGGGTTGCAAACCTCGTTCTACCGCAATTTGACTGACAATTTCGCTGTCTTTCAGCTTTGTAAAAGAGCGGGTTTTGCGACCTCTTAAAAGTCGATGGCGCAAGTCATGGCCACGCACAATTAGAATAGGGGCTATTACATCAAGTTGAAATTCTGGCTCTAATCCTGTAATTTCTCCTCCCATTAAACTTATTAAATTATTTTGATAACCTATTTGGATTTCTACCTGAGTTCCGATGTCGAATAAGTTATCATCTACCCAGGTAACTTTGCCTTTAGTAGGGTCCCAGTTACCAAATTCCATAGCAAACATCCCCGCTGCATCCAAGTCTTGATGTACTGATATCGCTTGTAAATCGACTTCTGCTTTTATAGGTAGACGAGAGCCTTTTAGTAAGACTTGAACTTTAAGATTTAGTAACTCTGCATCACTAAGGCTATACATAATAAGGGGAAAAGGGGGAAAGGGGAAAGGGGAAAGGGGAAAAGGAGAAGAATTTAATAATAGGGTGGTTGATTTATAGGTTTAATTTGATTCGATCGCATTGCGCTTAACTCCTTGACTTGGTTATTAAGTTATGTGTGGGTTTACTGTTCCAGATATTTAACTTCTAAATCCTCAAAATTTCGACTTTCTTTTTTTATTTCTTCCTCCTTACCCCTTTCCCTTTCCCTTAAAATGTGCTATTAACACGCTGAGGTGGTACAGTTAGAACTTGACCGGGAACGATCGCACGCGGGTTATCAATTTTGTTGACTTCGGCAATTAACCGCCAAAGGGAAGGGTCGTTATATTCTTGGGCGGCAATACTACTAAGAGTTTCACCTCGCTTGACAACGCGAATTGGGTCGTCAATTGGGTTTTGATTTTTTTTCTGATACTCTAAGGGAATCCATTCTTCAAAGGTGCAATTTAGTTTAGCACGGACTGGTGTTCCATCTTCTAAAAACTGAGTGAGAGTTTTGGTAACTTGTTTCAAATAACCTTGCAAAAACCAAGCATAACCTTTTCCCCAATTCAGACGGCATAAGGGTGGTCTGTCTAATTTCCCCTTTTTGCGGGTGAGGTTGTAAATGGGTTTGGTGTACTTTTGTACGTCTTCTGGGCCAAATTTACCCAAAGTTGTGTCGAAGAATAATTCAATGGCTAAGATAGCGGGTTGATCTCCTCCGACTAATTGACCTTCCAGAATGCTACCGCCAGATCTGGAAAGTTGTATTTGCTGAGGGTTAAATAAAACATCCAGTGGTCTGCCAAATGAGGGATAGTTCTCTTCGATCGCAATTTTTAGTTTCTCTAACGCCATCGTGTTTGCCCCCTGCGCTCATTTTCTATAATTAATCGCCGCATGAGTTTGCGTTCTACTTTATCGGCTAAAGCATCGACATCAATTTTTGTTTGGCTGTTATTGTTAGGCGTATTATTTCCTTCGGATTGAGCACTTTCAACTGTGGGAGGTCTAGCTGTTATGGCAGTGGCTGGATTATAGTTTGTTTGTTCTGCCTCCGAGTTCTGCTGAGAAGAAGTAAAACCGGAATTATTTGCTTGTTGTCCCTGTCCCGCAGCGGAGCGAGGGGTAGAGAATATTAAGGGCGTACCTAAGTTAGTCGTTCTGATTGTTGTTTTTTGATTGAAAGTTTGGTTTGGGGTAGGATTGGCAGTAGTTTGGTTTTTCAGCAAAGGATGAGGCTGCGGCTCTAACCAAGAACGCGCAGTATTTGTCACTTGTACGATCGGTATGGACGAATTTGCTTCGCCAGTCGGTTGAGAGTTATTTTCTGTTGTTTGGGGAACGCTAGAAGGAGTTAGGGAAGTGGTCGTTGGATTTTGCGATCGCGTTGTTTGCTGACTCCCGCTGGATCTTGCTTGCACCACTGGTAATGGATTAACTTGAGTTTGTAAAGGTTGTGAGTTAGCCATAGTTAAAGACTTGCCTAGATTGCTAACTTCACCTGTCAAGGGTTCTGCATAGACAATGGGCAAGCGTTTTGACTGCGCTGACTCCTGTTTTTGCGGCGCTGAAATTGGTTCGGCACTTTGACTTCGCACTACAGGTAAGGGAGAAATTGGTGGTTCTGTAGAAGTAGAAATAGCGATCGCATTCTGTACAGTCGAAGGCACAGTTAAATCGAGGTTTGGCTGTGTTGAAATTGGCTCAACACTTTGACTTCGCACTACGGGTAGAGGCGAATTTTGTTGTTCTGTAGAAGTAGCACTGCTATTTTGTACAGTCGAAGGCACAGTTAAATCGAGGTTTGGCTGTGTTGAAATTGGCTCAACACTTTGACTTCGCACTACGGGTAGAGGCGAATTTTGTTGTTCTGTAGAAGTAGCACTGCTATTTTGTGTAGTAGAAGGTGCAATTAAATCAAGTGTTTGCTGCACCTGCATTGATTCAGCATTTTGGCTTGACACTACAGGCTGTGGTGTAAGCTTTTTAGTAGCATTAGTGCTGGTATTGGATTGAGCAGAAGGTGAATTTAAAGCAGGTTTTTGCTGCACCTGTGTTGACTCAGCACTTTGGCTTCGCACCAAAGGTAGCGGTGAACTGGACACCTCAACAGCGCTACTGAAATCTTTAGCACTGTTTGCTACTGGCATCCCTCTAACAGGAGCGATCGCACTTGGAGATGCGCTAGCACTTTTCGAGGATGTGGGAGCAAATTTAGCTTGAACTACGGCTCTTGAAACTCGCCCAGAAGCAGGTGAATTTTTAGGTGTGACAGTATTTGCAACATTTGCCTCGCTGCTGAGAGGCTGGGCGTAGACAATTGACACTTGGCTTGCGGGAAGATTGTTTACGCCAGAAAAGCGACGTTCCAATTGGGATACTAATGGAAGTCGGTTGGAAAAGCGCTGGGATCGCGAAAGAATATTTCCAGCTAACTGAACCTTGTCAATTACCCCCGGTTTTACTAGAGGACGCATCAAACGCTCTTGAAAGCCAGGATCGATCGCATTCTGCCAATTTCCCTTATTGCTTGCTGGCGAGTTATTAACTTCAGACATACGATCCCCGCAAACCTAAACTAAAGAAAGGTTTATCAATTCCTTGATGAACCAATTCCACTCTTTCAATCGCTACCTGAGAAGTATTACTTGCATTCAATTGAGGGCCTGACCACTTAACGGGATAAGCATTTTTAAAATTCCACCACATTACAGGTAGCCGCTGTTGGTCAAACAAAATAATCGTACCATTTTTTAGTTGAACTTTCCCAGCCGCCGCCGCTTGATACCAGAGCCAGAGCGTATCTACATCAGTAATTCCGTGACTCAAAATCAGGTTAGAATATTTTGTTCGTTTTGGGAAATGATGGGTGTATCCATTCACGCCCCCTTCCGCATAAGACTCCAACTCAATCTCGCTTTCTAATCCACTGACTTCAGTAAATCCTCCCGTTACTAACCCGCCAATTTCTACTAAAAAATTGCAGGTTAAATAGGGATCTGAACGAACACCCAACATTGCATTCCAACCTAATTTATTCGCCAATTGTTCCTCACTTGCTACTAGCCTAAGAAGCATTCATTATCGAGCCGAAGGGCACTAACCACGTCTCGTTTGGTTATCGTTTAATTTCTGATTAATCCGGACAATTTCTGCTACCCATTCCTGCCTTTCTCTGTGTACAAAATTTACGATTTGCTCGTAAGACCAATGAAAGTGATAGGCAATATACGCTACTTCTTCAAGCAGCCGATCGGAAGGGTAGCAAGCTACTCCCCCACAGGCACAGTTTCTACTTCAAATTCACCTTGGCAGTGAGGGCAATTTACCAAAAGGCGGCTATGTCCGTTTTGATTAATGCGTTGGTAAAAGTCTTGTAAATAAACGAGATCGGCAGAGAATAAGTTTTCTATCAGTTTGGGGTTGATATGCTCAACTGTTCCCAGTCGAACGATCACTCGCGATAAAAGAATAATCGCTAAATATGCCGGATTTGCTTGCACGCGAGGATCTCGAATTGGTGCAATCTCGTCATAAGCAGTAGCTAGCCGCATCGCCCCTTCTCGGTGAACGTTGCCTTCTGTATCTACATAACCTTGCGGGAGAATGAAAGGAAATTCAGTCGGCTGCAACATAGTTTAAAGAAGGGGAAAAGGGAAAAGGAGGAGGGAAAAACGTTTTCACTGAGGCGAAAGGATACGATCTTACGACCACTTATCGACAGTTACTCCTTCATGGGCGAGTTCTATATATTCCACTGATAAGTCATTATTCATGGCATCAAAATGTGACATACTCCAGGTTACGGGCCAGCAGTTTGTAAGATTCCAGCGAATTTTTTCTCTTCCTGCCTCATCCATCAAGACGATCGAAACTTCACGGCGTTCAATTTCTCCCTTCATAATTTTGGCTCGCCATTGCCAGAGTTCGTCATTGTTGGTAGTGCCTCGTTTAAGGGTGATGTTGTTATTGTTAATCATTCCGGGTATTTTACGGACGTTAGGGGGATCGGTTCCTTCCCGATATACAATTGCTGTTTGATGAGAACTTAAACCGTTACATTCGACGAAACCTGCGTGAATGATGCCGTTCCATTCCACATAAAAACTATGTGAAAAATACGGGTCTGGTTTGTGTGGGGCTTTAACGTCGGGCATAGGAAATACTCCTTGAAGGTGAATAAAGCGAAAAGAGGAAAGGGGGAAAGCGAAAAAAAAAGATTGTTTGGTTGGCTTGTATTTTTATACTTACTATTGCGATCGCAGAGATATTGTTAGTGTTGTGGTATTGGGAAAACAATCTTTACTTCTTTTTCCATTTCCCTTTCTCCCTTTCCCCAATTAAGTAGACTGGGTTAAGACAACTCCAGTCGTGCCGTGAATGAGGCGAACGATGATAAATTCGTTCGGGATGGCAGGTGCCAAACCAATTTCTGTTACTGCTTTTCCGATGTCGCGCAGTTCTGGCGGGTTAGTTTCTGCGTCGCATTTGACGTAAAAGGCTTCTTGCGGTGCGTTTCCTTTCAGGGCTCCTTGTTGGAATAAAGATTGAAAGTAGGTCGTCAATTCTCGATCGATGCGAACCCATAATTTGTAATCATTTGGCTCGAAAGCAATATCAGCAAGATTGCGATCGATCCAGCGACCAACGGTTAAGAATAATCGCCGGATGTTGAGATAACCCCAAGCAGGATCGTCGCTCAAAGTACGGGTTCCCCAGATGCGAATACCTCTCCCTCTGAAAGCACGCAGGCAGTTAACTCCCGCCACTTGATTTTCAGGATAGAGAGTGGCAAATTCTGCTTCTGATAAGTCAATCTGTAAGTCAAATACGCCTTCGAGAACCTGGTTAGCGGGTGCTTGGTGGACACCAACAGCGCGATCGCAACGGGTATAAACACCAGCAATGTGACCGCAGGGCGGGATGTAGGAACCGTTCTCGATCTTGATCCAGGGGAAGTACAAGGCACCGTTGGCACTCCGCAAATTTTGCCGATATTGGTGGATTTCCGATATTTGCCTTCCCGCCGTAAAGCTTGGACAATCTAGAATGGCAAACCGATCACCCATGCGATCGCAGTGATCCAGAATTGCCGCCTGCATTTCCTGCACCTGTTCTTTGGCGAGGCTCTCCCCCACAATATCTGGCGCACAGATTAAGTCAATCTCGTCGATCGACTCCAATTCTTTCAGTGCTTGTAATAACGCCTCTTTTAGGGAAATCCCATCTTTGGGGAGGCGAATTGCGTAGCACGGAGTCCCGCCGTTTCCGAAAAAACCTTCTACAGCACGGTACAGGTAGCCATCTTCTAAGGGCTGACCAAAAGTTGCGGTAAACTCAGGCCAAAGAGTGAATCGCTGAACTGTATTAATTAACCCTTTTTCTGCAAATCCCAAAAATGCAGGTACACCTGTAATCAGGTGTGAGGCAGGTGCCGGGAAGATATCCTCTTTGTAAACACCGGGGATGAGCATAAGGAAAAGGGGGAAAGAGGAAAAGAGGAAAAGAGAGAAACTGGGGAAGACGATGGCGGAAACAGAGGTCAGAAGCGGTGAGAAGGAAGACAGGAAAGAAGCAATGCTTTAACAGTTGCCGTTTCCTTTACCCCCTTACCTCCTTTCCCATTTTTAACTAGCCCCCGGCCCAGCCCATTGGCTAATGCGGAAGATGACGAATTCGGCTGGTTTGACGACCGATACGCCAATGATGGTAACAACCTGACCGAGATCTCGCAGTTCCGGGGGGTTGGTTTCTTCATCGCACTTGACAAAGTAAGCTTGTTCCGGCGTGCTGCCAAACAAAGCGCCGCTGCGCCAAACTGTGAATAAAAAAGCATTTACATTGCGACGAATTCGCGCCCAAAGATCCGGTGCATTGGGTTCAAAAACCGTCCATTGAGTTCCTTCGTCGATCGACTCCCGTAGATAGCTGAACAGGCGACGGACGTTGATATATTTGAATTCTCCGTTAGCATCACCTCCGAGAGTACGTGCGCCCCAAACTCGAATGTCGCCGTTGAGCTTCCGAATGCAGTTGATGCCAGCAGGATTGAGTCCGTCCTGTTTGGCTTTGCTGATACTATATTGAAGTCCAACTGCTCCAAGAACCGTTTCGTTACCGGGAGCTTTGTAGACTCCTCTTTGGGTATCTACGCGAGCGTAAATACCTGCGATGTGACCGCTAGGTGGCACGTATATTTGACTGTTGCTAGCCGGATCGAAAACTTGAATCCAGGGGAAGTATAAAGCTGCATAATCTGAGTTGAAGGGCTTGAGCGTATCTACGAGAGTAGGGCTGCTTAAGTCTACTGTTTCGGGAGAGTCAAGGATGGCAAAGCGATCGCCTAGTTTTTGGCAATGGTCTTTGATTGCAGTTTGGATGGTTGTGCTTGTCTGTCCGGGTACGAGAACGAGGGCAATTTCATCAATTGCTTCAAAACTTTCTAGAGCAGAATTGAGTTCGCTCTCACTGGTAACTTTAACAACATAGCAGCGTGTTCCTCCATTTCTGAAGAATCCGTAAACTGTATGAGCGAAGGTGTTTTGCGCCGCGTTGCTTGGGGAAAAGTCACCAAAAAACTTCTTAAATTCAGTGAAATTAGTACAAAGTTTGATTTGGCCTGTTGCTGCATACTCTGGAGTCAAGGAGGAAGTAGCCTGACTTGAGGAAGAAGTCTCAGTTGTTTGACTTTTTGAGGTTGTTGTCTGCGAACTTGTGCTTTGGGGAATCAACCCAATAAACCCTGCTGTACTTGTTCCCACTCCTACTATTGGGGAAGTACCTGAAGGAACTTCCTCAACATAAACACCTGGAGATAAATAGGTAGTTGGCATCGTATTTCTCCCTAATTCAAGAAGTAAACCAAAATCTTTGCTCTACTTTAACTACCTTTACAAGTTAAGAAATCTCGATAATTTTTAGTCATTTTGAGCGGTGCTTGTTCCAATAGCCTGAAGAATGAATCTTCTCTGCTAGATGGCAAAACTTTCCTACCAACATTAACAAATATCCTCATCTTGTAAACTTGTCAAGCTTAATTTAAAAAATTAAATATTTTTAACAAATTTACTTTATGTGTTTTTTTGATAAAAATTATTTCTTTGTTTTAAATTTTATTTAATTAACTCCTTACAAAAATTATTTGTATAACTAAAGTGGGTTGACAAAAACAATTTATTATGTACTAAAAATATAGATTCCTAAAAAACAATAGAAAACAATAGAGCAGATTTTATGTATGTAAAGGCTGTTCCAGCGTTAAGCGGTTTTAACTGCGATCGCGTTTGCTCCTACTGAGACAAACACTTCTTAATAAAGGAAATTGAATATTTATGTAAAATAAGAGAACTACCCTTTACAAAATCTAATAAAGTAAGTTATGGCAGCTAGACAGCACGTTTCCAGAAAAGCACCAGCTTCCTCAACTAGGACTCCGGTGAGTAAGAAGTTTGAGCCGCGCCCGTTCACCTCTGCTGCTCGATCGCAACAAGCTACCCCAGAAAAGCAAGTTTCCCCACAGCCGGAAGCTAACGTATTGAGTCAGGTGCAAGTCTCTCCCAGAGCAATGGTTCAGCCTAAGCTGATCGGCAGTGCTGGAAAAGCACAGTCTGCCCAACCACAAGTGAGAATTCAGAGAGATGATTACTCTGTAGGAGGACCGCTAGCTAAATAGCGATCAGTCCCAAGACACCAGTAAATTTTCGTAGGTGAGATTATGGCAACTAAACAGCACGTCTCCAGAAAAGCACCAGCTTCCTCAACTAGGACTCCGGTGAGCAAGAAGTTTGAGCCACGCCCATTCACCTCTGCTGCTCGATCGCAACAAGCTACTCCAGAAAAGCAAGTTTCCCCACAGCCCGAAGCTAACGTATTGAGTCAGGTACAAGTCTCTCCCAGAGCAATGGTTCAACCTAAGCTCATTAGCAGTGCCGGAAAAGCACAGTCTGCCCAACCCACCGCTAGAATCCAGAGGGACTATGGCAAGGGTTTGGGAGGTCCTCTAGCAGCGTAGCAATGAGTCCAAAAAGCGCAGAAAAAGGGGGAAATTCATAGATTTTTCTCCCTTTTTATTGTTTGCACTCTCAAGCAGCAATTTTTAGATTACAGGGACTCTGTATTTAGTGAGGGCGACGATTAGGAAAGTTGAATTCTTTTATTCCCTTTTTTCCCTTTCCCCCTTTTCCCCTTGTCCCTAAATGTTCTTATCCGTAACAAGGGGGACATTCTCTGAAGCTTCGTGAACATTTACTGAGAGGGTCACAGTATAGTTCAGTATTGCTCTAGGTTTTCCTCCCATTGCTTGCCAGAATTCTCCCATACTTTGTAACTGCGAGGGTCGCAGACTTTCTACTCGCAGGGGAGGTTGCTGTCCTTGAAGCGTTCCCTGGAGAAATTCAGGTGGGATTTGAGGATAGCGTAACAGCACTTTCATCACCTCACCCAGTAAGCGATGTTCTGTTTGTGCGTCCGATCGATCTACTGGCCAACTCGAAATAAAGTAAGAGCAGTCTACCCTAACTGGGGGACGCTTTCTGGTTGCCGTGCCGTTACCGTGACGTTCCACAAGCCATTCGGTGTTTCGCAATTCCAAGTTTTCCCGCACGTCATAGAGGAAAAGGTTGATTGCTGGCAGTTGCACCTTAGTAGGAAATTCCGCGTCGGGAGTAGCAAAGCTAATGCTGATGCGCTCGGCTAAGGCAGACGGGAGTTCTTGCTTAAGCACTTTTTCTAGAGTTTTATCTAAGTCGTCAAGCATTCTTTGCCTTCCTGACTGATTTTTGACATTGCGTGTAGTGGGAAAACATTGTAACTCAAATTAGTTTTAGTTAAGAAAAAATTTTAACCTCCTTAAAAGGGAAAAATAGTTCCACTTAGCAAGCAAACATGATAACTCTTTGTATAAAAGAACTTTTTATGTTTGGCAGTTTCTTTAGCTGCTTGTAAGAACGAAGTTTAAGTTTTGCACTACTCCTTGGCTGAGTTGTGTGCTTTGGGAAACTGACTGGAAGCCTCGCGCCGAAACATGGATATTAACTGTGCGCTTTAACGGAGGTTTTGAAGTTTCTAGACCGCCAAACAGATAGTTCCCTTTGCTGTCACTAAAAATATAATTGGTAGTTCCTGCAATTCGTATTTTTGCTAAAACTATAGGAGTTCCATTTAAATCTGTTATTTTACCCTTTATGGCTGTTGGTGGCAGAGTCATGTTAGCGGCAGTTTTCACGTAGTTGCTTTTGGCATCTCGACTTGCGATCGCTTTCACTTGAGCAGTGCCGTAGCAGGTGCCAGCACTCGGTAGGGATGCAGTTAAGGTATATTCACCTTCGGGCAAATCCAAAAAGTAAAAATACCCATCAATCGCTGTTCTCTTCCGGTCTGGGCGATTTTCAAGAGTCTCCCATTTACTTCCGTACTGTTGCGATCGCAATACCAACCACTGTTTAAAAGTTTCTGGCATTTGCGTTATCTCCACTAAAGCATTCTGAATGGTCAACCCAGTTTCGGCATCGCTAATCTGCCCGTAAATTGCGACTTGATGGCGTGCAGGTTTTAACTTAATCCATGATGCGGTTTTAGGATTATCGGGCTTTGTCCCCATTGCTGCAAAATCGGTTGTAGGTTCGCTCTGTTCTACAGGTTCTTCTTTTTCGCTTGGGATAAACTGTTCATTTGGCTCTAGAGAACTGGGTTGGTCATCCACTGGGTCGGTTGGCTCTGGAGAACTGGGTTGGTCATCCACTGGGTCGGTTGGCTCT
>NZ_JAUBTT010000098.1:7821-8215 GCF_036705125.1 Microcoleus sp. B7-D4 | reverse complement strand
GAGAACTGGGTTGGTCATCCACTGGGTCGGTTGGCTCTAGAGAACTGGGTTGGTCATCCACTGGGTCGGTTGGCTCTAGAGAAATGGGTTGGTTACTCAGTGGGTCGGTTGGCTCTAGAGAAATGGGTTGGTTACTCAGTGGGTCGGTTGGCGCTGAAGAACTGGGTTGGTTACTCAGTGGGTCGGTTGGCGCTGAAGAACTGGGTTGGTTACTCAGTGGGTCGGTTGGCTTTGAAGAACTGGGCATTGTAAATAAAACTTGTGATTGTTCCCAGTTAGCCCCATAAATAACACCATGATTGGTCTTACTGGTTCGGTCATGAGCGATATTGTTGCTGCCTTCATTTAAAGGCCAATACCCCACCAATCCTGACTCATTTCCTGCCAGACGTTG
>NZ_JAUBTT010000098.1:0-7721 GCF_036705125.1 Microcoleus sp. B7-D4 | reverse complement strand
AGAAATTATTTTGAATTTCTTGTTGGGTACGAGTGATTTTCCAAATTCGGATTTCCGCTATTTTTCCAGGAAAGGCGTAAACTTCATCATTATCTTTATACATCCCCAAAAATAAGTCATTTTCGGGAGAGTAATTGATGTTAATTCCTGGCCATGCTTGTTTAGCTTTTTCTATGCCATCGACATATACTTTCATTTCCTGACCGTCATAAGTCCCCGCAATATGATGCCACTTGTTGAGGGTAATCGTGTTGGCTCCGCTACTGAGATACTGAATTCCGCCTGAAGAAAGTTTCAAACCAAAGTAAATACTACTATAGCCGTCAAGGAGCAGACCATATCCACTTTCGGTTGCGCCAGTATCGTAAATATTACTAATAATTCCAGCGTATCCTTTTTGAGATGCTACGCAAATCCAAGCTTCTAGAGTAATTGTTTTCTCAATTTTAAATTGAGGTTTTTTTCCTAATTCGATCGCGTTGTTTTGTCCATTAAATGTAAGGACTGGCTGCTTTGTTAATGGTACTTGTGATTGTTCCCAGTTAGCCCCATTAATCACACCATGATTGGTCTTACTGGTTCGCTCATGAGCGATATTGTTGCTGCCTTCATTTAAAGGCCAATACCCCACCAATCCTGACTCATTTCCTGCCAGACGTTGGGAGAAATTATTTTGAATTTCTTGTTGGGTACGAGTGATTTTCCAAATTCGGATTTCCGCTATTTTTCCAGGAAAGGCGAGAAAGGCATTATTATCTTTATACATCCCAAATAACAAGTCATTTTCGGGATTGTAATTGATGTTATTTCCTGTATATGCTTGTTTAGCTTTTTCTACGCCATCGACATACAATTTCATTTCCTGACCATCATAAGTTCCCGCAATATGATGCCACTTGTTGAGGGTAATCGTGTTCGCTCCGCTACTAAGATACTGAATTCCGAGTGTAGGAACTTTTAACCCAAAGTAAATCCCACTCTCGCCATCAAGGAGCAGACCATATCCACTTTCTGTTGCGCCCGATTTGAAAATGTTACTAATAATTCCAGCATATTTTTTTTGAGCTGCTACACAAATCCAAGCTTCTAGAGTAATTGTTTTCTCAATTTTAAATTGAGGTTTTTTTCCTAAGTTAACCGCGTTGTTTTGTCCATCGCATACAAGGACTGTTTGCACAAAATTTGTAGGATTCGTCATATTAAAACACTCTGTTGAAATGGATGCTTTTTATTGACGCTGGTCTTATTAGCAGATCTGCTTACAGGCGAAGTTTATGCTAATTCTTCATTGAGATAGGAATAAGCCTGATTTTTATCATCTAATGCAACCGCTAAGTAGTATTAAATATCGACAATTTTTTAGCTATCATACCCATTCCTTTACTTCCATATCTGTAAGGGGTCGTTCCAACTTAATATATTCGCTTTTTGCTGCTTGTAATATATGCTTCATCATCACAGGTTCTCCTGTATCGGCAGCAGTAAAAGCGGCATTTAGAGCAATATTGCGAATATTTCCACCCGCAACATTTAGTTTGGCTAGCTTGCAAAAGTCCAGCCCTTGTGTAGGTGTTTGTTTGGGGAAGATACGCTGCCAAATTTGTTCGCGGTGTTCGGCATCTGGAAAGGGAAACTCGATCGCGAAACGAATGCGGCGCAAAAATGCCCGGTCTATAGAATCTTTTAAGTTAGTAGTCAGAATCGCTAATCCTCGGTAAGATTCCATCCGCTGTAGCAGATAGCTAATTTCCAGGTTGGCATAGCGATCGTGACTGTCTTTCACTTGAGAACGCTTACCAAACAGAGCATCAGCTTCGTCAAAAAGCAGCAAACACCCGCCAGCTTCCGCCGCGTCGAATATGCGCCGTAAGTTCTTTTCCGTTTCGCCAATGTACTTGCTAATGGTTGCACTTAGATCGATCCGGTATAAATCCAGTCGCAATTCCTTAGCAATAATATCGGCTGCCATTGTTTTACCAGTACCGCTCGCTCCAGCAAATAGAGCGCTAATTCCTAAGCCGCGAGTGCTTTTGTCGGCAAATCCCCAGCTTTGATAAACTTTTGTACGTTGCCGAACGTTGGCCAAAATTTCCCGTAAGATATCGCGTTGATTGTCTGGCAATACGAGATCTTCCCAAGTAGCTGCTGATTCAATGCGTTGAGCTAATCCATTCATACGTGATCGCGCTTGCATCCGACAAGCTTCCCACAAGGCAACGTCTAATCCCTCTCTGGTGTCGTCCTGGCTTTGCACTTCCCTACAAGTCGCGTAAATTGCCGGAGAACTGAGGTTAAAATTTGCCACGATCTTTTCTACACACTCATTGAGATTGTCTGCCAAGTGACCCAAAGCCGATCGCCAAATGGCTTGCTGTTCGCTAGATGTTGCCTTCTCAATATCAAATGTAATTAATGGACGCTTCCGGGGATGCCGTCGATCGCTAACGCTGACAATGAGGGGATTGCTACTGTTTTCAATCAGCCTTGCGATCGCATTATCTCGATTTTGGTCGTTTGGATCGACTGCATCGCACTCTAGGAGTAAAACACTATTGCTCAAAAGTGCTTCTCGTTCCCACAGGCACATTAAATTCTCTAAGTCGTCAGTGTCCGTCGGAATTCCGTCCGCCGCCATCGCGTGCAGATTCCATCCGTGCATTGCACAAGCTGCTGCTGCGATCGCGGTTTTTTCAGCCAGATCCGAACCGCACAACTGGACAATTTGATAATTAAGACCATCCGTACTTCCCAATATCCCTGCTATTTGCTTTACCAATTGGTGGTGAGATGGTGGCAAGCCTAATTCCTGAATATCTTGGTTCGGCAAGGGTTTGACATAGTTAACCAATCGCTCGTCCCGATGTTCGATTCCCAACAAGTAGTGCAACACCCGTTCATCGATTCTTAGGGGGGACTGCATTAGGGAGTTTCCCGGCCCAACTTGGATCGCTTGCCACCAACGCAATGGTGCATCATGTGTCAACGCTGCCCAATCCGGTGCTGATAGCACCCTCAGCGCCAGACTAAAAGTTGGATAAGTTTGCTGTGAATTTCCGGCAGCCTCAGCACACAAATTCCCCCAGTTTGCATCCAATTCCATCCCAGCGCACAAGAGTAGCAAATCCCGATCGAAATCCAACAAATTGAAAGTATTACAGAACTTTTCCAGAGCAGGTGGAGGAGACATCGCGGCTGCAATTTGTGCTGTATTCTGTAGTGCTGTTTGCTTAACTAGGAAATTGGGTGTCGCCTGTCGTCGTAAGGTTGCTTCCATTTGTGCTAGAGCAGCTATTAAGTAACGGCGATTTGCCTCATACCAATCGCCGTTTTCAGTTTCAAGCGTTGGGCCTTGAGTGAATATCTCATCCATAAGAAGGGGAAAGGGGTAAGACTAGGGGAAAATACGGTAAGAAAAAGAAAAAACTCAGGTAAGAAGCGGTCATAGTAAACAGGGAAGACTCGGCTGGAAGGAATAGTTTAGCCTTTTGTTTTTTCCATATTTCCGTGTTTCCCCTCTACTCAGATTTTGCATCATTCTCAACAAGGCTTGAAAAACTGGGTTTTTTTACGAAAAATTAAGGGTTTCGGGTTTAGCTATTTGCAAGAAACCCTGTTTTTAGCCCTGGTACAAGATCTGAGTCTACCCACTTCCAGTCTGCTGTATAACGTGGGTAAGTTCATGAGCGGTTAAGTGGTCTTCCCCTGGAGATTTCCCTGCCCCATAATATATATGACTGCCGTATGTAAAGGCGTGGGAATTTAATTCCTTATTCATCTGTACCGCATTTGAGTCGGTATGCACGCGCACGTGATTGAAATCAGCACCGAAACGCTGTTCCATGAAGGATCGGACATTCTGGGGTAATGGGCTTCCGCCGCTACCATCGAGATTCAGTTGACTCTCTTGACCGCTACTAGCAGCAGACGCTGTACCTTCTGGTGCAGTTTGTGCCGAGCCGCTATCTGTAGCAGCGATCGGGGTAACAGCGGCAGCTAAGGGTTGTTTTGACCCTGCATCTGGGGAGGGTGCAGACATATTCATAACTGCATCAGCTATGCGATCGGCTTCCTGTTCGTATTTATCATTTGGTGCGCCGATGGTAATCTTGGGTTGAATTGTTGCTCTAGGAGAAACTCGCGTCCGTCCCAATAGATTGCCTTGACTTTGGAACGAAAGTTGCTCTCGCAGCGATACCTGTTTGAGTTGGGGTTTAGTAGCGAACTGGCGCATCTGAAATTTCTGGTTTGTGGAAGCTTTTGTGGTGGAAACTTCAGCTTTCCTATAAATGTGCTGCCTGATACTCATAGTCGGCTGTTCAGTGTTTGCAGTAAACAGGCTACTTGTGGATTAATTTAATATTCTACCAACACTAACCATATAATATAATAAGTTATAAAACGTATTGTTAAACTTTATTACAAAATTCTTTAACTTACTAAACAGAATAATTTTTCTCTATTAAATGGTGTACTATAGGATCTTCCGTACTTAACTATGCTATTTGAGTAGAGGGGGAGAGCGGGAGAGTGGAAGAAGAGAAAAGAAATAAAAATGTTCTTAAGTGAACAAAAGCATAGCAACTCCGAAAGAGCCATATTTTACTATTCCAGAGAAACAAATGTTGAGCCTGGTAACGCTTTATCCTAGCAAAACAAAAATAAAGGTTTATTATTTATTAAGACAATTATACTATTGTAGCGGTTTGTATGGGAATAATTAATACGATTTCCTTTATTTCCAAAATTATAATTTTTTTAATGAAATCAGTAGGAAATTAAATGCTAGATTGTAAATTTCATTTTATATCAGGGTTGCCACGTTCTGGCTCTACCTTAATGGCCGCTCTGCTGCGACAAAATCCTCGCTTCCATGCTGCTATGTCCTCTCCCGTCTCCCTATTGATAGAGCAGATGCTCGAATCAATGGGCGAAGATAGCGAACACTCCGTTTTTATTTCAACGCAACAGAAACGTGCGATCGTTCAAGGCATTTTTACAGGTTATTATCAGCCCCAAGCAGATAAGGAGATCGTTTTTGATACCAATCGGCGT
Source organism: Microcoleus sp. B7-D4 (assembly GCF_036705125.1). Taxonomy (NCBI): domain Bacteria; kingdom Bacillati; phylum Cyanobacteriota; class Cyanophyceae; order Oscillatoriales; family Microcoleaceae; genus Microcoleus; species Microcoleus sp. B7-D4. Next base: position 2,669 of record NZ_JAUBTT010000098.1, on the reverse strand, counting down.
TGGTGCAGCCAATTGCCTCTTATCAGAAATTTATTTCCCTATGCCAAGGTAATCTGTTGTGTTAGGAATATTGCTTGGATTGCGGATAGTATCGAGCGATTACTTCGTCAGAATACCTTTGATGTTTCTAGGCTATTTGGTAGTCCATCAGAACGCCGTACAGTATATAGTAGAACCGAGGCATTAATGCAGGGCGATCGCTTAATAGGCTTTTCTTATAATGCCTTAAAAGAAGCTTTTTATAGCGAAAATAGCGAAATTTTACTCCTAGTCGATTATGAAATATTAACCCAAAATCCCGATCGAGTAATGAAAGTGATTTATAAATTTTTGGGAGAAGATTTTTTTGAGCATGACTTTGAAAATGTAGAATATGATGAACGAGAGTTTGACAAGAAATTGAACACTCCGGGATTGCATAAAATACAGTCTAAAGTCGAGTATAAACCTCGAACTACTATTTTACCACCTGACTTATTTGAGCAGTTCAGTAATATGTCATTTTGGACAGAACCTAGTCAGAGCAATGCAAACATAATTATTAGTCAATTTAAAGAAACAAATTTGCTCAAATTTCTAAGTGATGCCAATTCTCCAAAGTCATGCAACAGTAGCCAAGACTGATAGAATATAATCCCATCCCGTTATAGATGCGATTGTTTCAATTGAAAATTCTTCAATAAAAGCGCGAACTTTTTCTTTAAGAGCATCTAAATTTTCATAAATTCCCCAACTCAATTCTTGTTTTATATAGTGTCACACTCTCTCAATCGGATTCAATTCCGAGCGGGAATTTGCTTCTAGTATATTTATTAAATTGTCGGTGCTGCCCAAGGCGATTTATCATCGACAAACTGATGAAGCTGAGTTTTATGAAACGTTTTTTAGTGTTGCAGAAGTGGAAAAAATATTTATCCAGGGATAAATTAACCAAAATAGTAATAGAGGTTGGACAATTAAGCGCAGATTGTTTAGAACATATCGCTAGAAAGCTTGGGATGGGAGCAAGACAGTTACGGCGAAGGCTCGTCTACAGCGGTTGAGAGAGGTCAAACCTTGGCGACTTCGTGATCGTTACATAACGTGCAGGCGATCGCTTGCTTGAAACTTCGTGGGAGAATTAGTATCTATAATGTCACTTTGAAAGAGTAAATGCTCGACTTACTTGGAGAGCAACAGCCGGAAAGATTGAATCTGCCCTGTCCGGTACCCCTGACTCAGCACCCGGCCTCCGTGTACCTCGACAGTTTGGGGAGCGAGCGGTCAAAGGCAACCATGAGAGAAGGACTCAATATCATGGCCCGAATGCTGACAGGTGGGGAGTGTGACGCAATGACTTTGAATTGGGCGGCATTGCGCTACAAACATACGGCGGCTCTGCGCTCTGCCCTTGAGAAAAAGTACGCCCCGGCGACGGTGAACCAAATGCTGTGCGCCCTGCGGCGGGTGTTAAAGGAAGCTCTGCGGTTGGATTTAATCGACCCAATAGATTACAGTAAAGCGGTGGATGTCAGGAGTATCAAGCAATCGGGAAAAGTTAGGGGGCGCGCGCTAACGCTCTGTGAGATTGCTGCATTGATGCAAAGCTGCTCTGGTAAGACCCCTATTGATGTTAGGGACTCGGCGCTGATTGCTATCTTGCGAGGGGGCGGCATCCGTCGTGGTGAAGCGGTCAATCTCTTGAAGCGAGATTTCAATCTATCTACGGGAGCGCTGTTCGTCCGGGAGGGTAAGGGCAAGAAAGACAGGACGGTTTACCTCCCGGAGTCTGCTTGCGTTTTAGTGTCCCAGTGGCTGGAGTTGAGGGGAGAGGCTCCGGGGCCTCTGTTGTACCCGATTCGGAAGGGGGGAGAAATTCAGCGCCGGCGGATGACGGAGGATGGTGTATTGAAGATTGTGCAGCGGCGGGCTAAACTCGCTGGGGTGGAGTCCTTTAGTCCCCACGATTTCCGGCGCACGTTTTGCTCGGACCTCCTTGATGCTGGGGTGGATATTGTGACGGTGCAAAAGTTGGCGGGTCATGCTTCTCCGGTAACTACGGCAAAATATGACAGGCGTGGGGAGGAAACTAAGCGGCGGGCCGTGCAGCATTTGGAATTTTAGGGCTTGAGAGAACTAGACCTATTGCAAAATAATTTTGTGCTATTATGGAAAGTTTAGGCAATTTTATAATCTAGCAGGAGGGGCAAGTTTAAGGAGATGCCAATCAACCCAATAATTCAAAGTTTTACCTAAACTTGAGCAAACTCTTAAGGATAACACATATTTTTTTTGCAAGAGGTCTACTACATAAGATTGATACAAAGTGGATAAGACAGACATCTAGGACTGCTATATCCTGAAAATACAACGGGGATTAAAATCCTCCGAGTCGGTTCCCTCTCAGCACGCTTTGTGTCTTCTGAGTTTCACGCATCCCGTGAGGTTTGGATGAAACTTAGACAGCAGATTCCAGGCAAATAGAGTACACCTTAATCCCAAGCACTTACCAAAGGCACTTACCAAAATGGTTGACAAACCCTTGCAACCGTACTCCATAAACCTGGAAATTGCTGTGGCAATTTATTTAGGACTTAAGTAAGTCGGCGCTTAAAAACGCAACTATGTAAACGATGTAAAGTGTCCAAATGCTCTCTACTGGCTGACTTAAGCCTATTTACATACTGTTA
>NZ_JAUBTT010000097.1:0-30892 GCF_036705125.1 Microcoleus sp. B7-D4 | reverse complement strand
TGACGAACTCTACTGATAAACCCAGGGCTTATCCCACTTGCTCTGCATTCAATCCCATTCCCAACAGCCGAGGAATTATCAAAAAGTGCTTGTTGGATTCTAGAGGCTCGTTCTGCACCTGTCAGCAGCAAATTGTCCTCGGTGTCCCACCACCGCAGCCATAGCATTGTCTGGTTTTGATAGCTGCCCTGCCACAGTCCTAACTCTACGCCGATTGGCGCGATCGCATGCAGGGCCGCGCGAGTTCGGAACCCACTGCTGCTAAAACCTATTGTTCCGGTTGTAAACCTCCAGCCTGCCGCTGCCGCTCGCATAGATGCGACCATACCATCTAATGCTACTTTTGACTTAGGCTTCAACCAAGATATCAGGGCGCTCGATGAATGCGCGATCGCACGAGTACCAATACCTGGTTAGTTTATGAGAAGGGCTTAAAATAATTCTTTGTAGTGGTAATGGGACAGCCACCCCCACCGGCTTTAGTTTCTCAGTTTCTTCAGTTGGACACACAAGCGTGCGATCGCTCTCGTCATCCAGTACAAGCAAGCTCTGGTGAAAAAGGAGCTGAAGGAGGCGACGGTCAATCGGAGGCCGGCTGCGATTAAGTCTGAGGCCTCAATATTAATTTATAGGACAGGGGTAAAGACAAGAGCATCGCCTAGGTGTTGCCGACGATCGCTGACCCATCAGAGCGATCGCCCTGGTTGATTTGTCGGTGCGATCGGTCAGACAAAATACGTTAGACTCGATCGGTAAACCTGCTGAATGTGGAACAAACAAGTCATCTAACAGAGGAAGGTAGTCAGTGGATTTTTCATGGGCTCAAGAACAGGTTGAAATTAAGGAAAGCGTAATTCAGTTTGCCAAAAATTTATTGATAGAAAATCTTGTCGAACTAGACCAGCAGGAAGAATTTAACCTAGAGGGCTGGAAAAAATGTGGAGAATGGGGAATTATGGGATTGCCAATCCCCCAGGAATATGGGGAAAAGAATTAGATACCCTCACAACTATTTATGCTTTAGAGTGAGAAATTAATTGCTCTTTTCGGTCTTTCATATTGTAGTTTAGTTAAATTCAGAAAATTCTCGGTTGAAGCTGTAAAGCACGACGGTAAGAGACACTTGCTTCGTTAATTTGACCGCATTCTGCTAAAATATCCCCTAAGTGTTTGTGCGATCGCCCGTCATCTGGATTCAACTCGATCGCACGTCGGTAAGCAGCGATCGCCTGTTCCCATTTCTGCTCTTTTTCTAAAACCTTTCCTAGCTCTAAGTGTATCTCAAAGTTGTTTGGGTGAAATTGGAGCGCGGTTTTGTAAGTAGCGATCGCCTCCGAGAAGCGATTTTGCCTAACTAAGGCATTGCCTAACTGCAAATGAGTTTGAGCGTCATCTGGCTTAACCTCTAATGCCTGATGGTAAAGTTGGATGTCGTCAGGGTTAGAAGCGATGTAAAAGTGATAATAGCTTATTAATCCTTCTACTCCCTGAGTTTGTTGGAGATAAGATTTGAGTTGTGCTAATTCTCTTTGGGATATCTGTAATTCAGACTGGGAGTGTGTCAATTCAGTTTGGGAAGTGTGTAGTTGAGACTGAGATTGTACTAATTCAGTTTGTGTAGCCTTCAGTTGAGACTGGAATTGTGTTAATTCAGTTTGGGAGGTGTGTAGCTGAGACTGGGATTGTGTTAATTCTTGCTTAGTCTGTTGCAGTTGCATCTCTAAATCTGCTCTTAATTGTGCTTGTACTTCTTGTATCTTCACTTCTTCTTGTTGACGATATCCAAAAATATCCTGCAAACGATAACGAACTAACGCTTCTACACAAAAACCTGTAGTTAATGCTGCCGAACCAAAAAAGTGTTTATCAAGCTTACCGCCATACATAGGAAGTCTCTGCCACGAACCATCAAATTGTTGAGTGTCGAGCAGGAACTTGATAGCTTTCTCTAAGCTAGGGACTACATGATTAAAGTTAAGTAGCGTACAGATTGCCAAGGCAGTCAATAGTTCGTCACCAAAGGATCCATCAGTTTGTTGTAAGTTCAAAATTTTGGTGACAATTGGAATTTTGACTACACCTAGCGATGTCACCCCATTGAAGTATGCTCTTGAAAGCATATAATAAAAACTCAGTTTATTACTATAAAATGCACTGCATTCTTCTTCATTCCCTGCCCGAACGACATCGATTAGATATTCGAGTGATTTCTGAGTTTGCGGAGTTTCACCTAAATACAATAAAACATTTGCATTGACAACACAACATATATCATCCTTCTCTGTTAGCTGCCAAAGCTTCTTTGAATGGGATAGAGCCTTACCGAATGTTATGAAATTTAGAGTTATACTTCTGATTGACCGAGGCAAAATCCAAGTATAAAAAATTCCCTCTTTGTTTCTGTTATCGAGAATAATATCTGTGTTGTTAGGCACGGGTATGTTATTTATTTTCAAAATATATGATATACAACAGATATCATCTAAATCTGGAGGAATCATTGTATGTCTGTCGTTTTTTGAAGACCAGTATCTCCACAGTCCTCTCAATTCCATTTCCTGAACTAAGAATTTTACTCCCTTATCTATTATAGTTTTGCCTTTATTTTCATAGTTTTCATGAGCTAAAAAACTTAATGAATATAAAATTAATGACGTAATAAAGGGAGAACTATCAAAATTATATGAGTCTTCATAGGTTGCTAACTCGCCATCTTCTAGTTGATTCTCTTTTAAAAAATCTATAGCTTTTACTATACTAATTTCTAATTCACTAGATGGTAATTCTAGAAATGTTTTTTGTGTATTTTGAGCTTGATTTTTTGGAAATTGATCTGTATTCGTTTCTAAATTTTCTGGGGTAGAAGCATTTAAATTTATAATTTTTTCCAATTTCAAAACTAGCGATCGAGCTAATACAAGTAGTCGTTGTTTAATAGCGGAGTAAAATAAAATTGTGTGTAGGACGAGTATAATCAAAAACACAGGTTGTCGAAAAGATAGTAATGTTAATAAGCCCAGAGGCAACCAAACTTCATAGAAATCGTGGAGTACAACATAGGATTTTTCAGATGGAGAAGGATCGAAGTTGTCATATGCGGTGCTGAAAAATAGTAGCAAAAGATAAACAGTGAAGGGGACAAGAAGCAAAGGCACAGATTGGGAAATCAAGAGAACGAGTCTACCGGAAAGAATAGCTTCGAGTGGAAACACAATGTAATTAATCCAAATTCGGAGTGATGCCACACCAAACTTTGTAGCCAATGTCTTTACACCCGATTTCAAATCATTTTCTCGATCCCAAATTTGATGCAACAGAATACCTCTAACTCCAACCCCAAATGCCCAAGCTGTAGCAATGATTGCTAGAGAATAGTTTCCCGATTGAGGAGTTGCCATTAAACTAGAAAATACTGTAGCGATGAGCAATGTGGGAATTGCGTGTACGGTAGCAGCGTCGGCAACTGCGCCCCAGATATATCGTTCTTTGAGGCGGAGCGGTGGAGCGGGGTAGATTGTTAGCAATGTATAGATAGAAGCAAGCAAAATTGCTGAAGCTGAGTTAAAGCCAATAAACAACCACGGGACTGCACCTGCAATGGCTAAACCGAGACTTAATAAAATACGTTGCCCTCTCGAAAGAGGAGCCATTCTGTTCTGTTTGCCAGCTTTTAAATCTACCTCAATATCAAAGATGTCATTAACCACATGACCGTAAGCTGCAACGAAAAACATTGAAACTAAAAGAGCCATTAGTGTAATGATAGATTGTTGAGGTGGTGCATCTTGGATGAGGATTTCAGCGTAGGCAATGGCGAGTAATGGGGGAATTTTGTAGAACCACCAATCGTTACCCCGAAGTAAGTTGAAAAGTGAGAAAAACTTATCTTTAATTCCAGCTTCTTCATTTTTATTGAGCTTTGGAGCATTCATGAACTCTATAAGTTGTTCTACCGTTAATGAATCAACTTCATAATCAATGATACTTAGACTTTCAACACCTTTTAGTTTTTCGCCTGGAATATAGCTGTCATAAAAGCTATCATCTATTGCAAAAATTTCCATTTTCTTACATTCAGGGGAATCTAAATAGCAGAAATGTATTGGTTTATTTTTAGGAGCCAAAATACAAACGATCGCTACTCTTTCAGCATCCGATAAATTAGGATAAGAACCGTGAAAAAGCCGTCTATCATAAAAAATTAGTGCTTGTCCTGCTCTCATTGGTGCGCTAGTAAGATAACGATGTTTCATGCATGATAATATGTCTTTACTGTAAGGGAAAATATTAAAAGCAAATTGATGTCTTGGCTTTGAAGTCAATACATGGCTTTTATTAATAACTTGAAGACAACCATTGTTTTCATCAACATCAATTAAAGGACACCAGATTTGAAATGATTTTAGATATGTTTCGTCTACTACAGATGGATCTTGGTGTAAAAGCATTTCACTACTTGATGATCCTGGCTTTTTACTTACAAAGAGAGAGGCTATCATTGTGTAGTTAGGAAATAATTTTATTAGCTTTGGTTCAAATATTGTCTTAATTTCTTGAATTAATAATTGACGATGTGACAAGTCTGAACTGGAATTAGTAAATGAATAATACCCTAATGAATCATTTGAAAGAGAATTTATCATGTATAAATCAAAAAGATTTTGTACTTCATCCTCATTAAGAAGATTAATTACTGTATATCCTTTCTCTTCAAGTTCCTGATTCATACTAAGCTTAGAACTAAGCTGCTCTCCATTAATCTCTATTTTCTTCTCTTCACATTCTGCTCGATCTAAACAGGTGCTTAATTTTTCTGCTAAAACATGAACATTAGGCTCTTTAGTCATCGATAAGTGATCTCCCGGAATCTCATAAACTTCAACTCCGTTGATAACCCAACGATTCCAAGCATCAGGTTGCCATAGCTTGGAAATGAAAGAATCTTTACTCTTCTCCTGATCCGCAAAGTAAACAACCTGTCCTGAGTATATCTGTGGCACATGACTGGCTAGAATCTGGAGGTTATACTCAAAAATTGGCGTTGCTGGATTAAGGTATGAAAAATATTTATCCAAAATTTCAGATACTTACAGTAACTACTTTTGACAATCTGCGTACTTGACAATTCATACTGCTAATCAGCAACGCCAAAAAAACTTGATTTGAAAGTCTTGCTCAATATCTTCAAGAAGGTTGTTTGTATACCGAAACGTAACAACCACCAGAACTCATTGTAATATCCATCTGCTCGGCAGCACCGTTTAGCGCAAACAAAACTTTAGTACCATCATCATCCGCAGTCAGATAACAATAAAAGTTATCTTTGCAAGTCCACACTTGCCCGGTTGAATCAGTAAACTGTATCCACCAGTAGTCATAGCCAGTGCCAACGCCTGTGTAATAGATTATATCAAGATCTGTTAAGCTTATTCCTCCAAAGCCGAGAGATGGCCAGGTTCTGCTCTGTTCTTGATTAGGATCATTCCGATACCTATGTCTAAGCGTTACATTTGTGATACCCTCTTTATCCCAGTTGTTGATTACTACCCCATTACAAGTGCGCGTTGTTGCCAGCACACCTTCTTTGGGGTCGGTTGTTGTCGTGTCTGGGCGTAGTAAGGTGTTGAATCCAGACTTGCTGCATTGTTCTTTGCTCATTGTTTTTTCTCCTTTCAAATTAAGTAGTTGAATATCCACGCAGAGGTTATGAGTGAGTGTACTCAGCTAACTCTTAAAATTATATGCGATCGCTTCGAGTCTCGGCAAAACTCGTTTCATCCGTGCTGCTTCCGGTGCAGGTGCGGGAATGGCAACTACTCCAGCATACAGGCAACCAAAAAAAGCTGCGATCGCTTCTAACCCTTGAGGATACACCAGCAAGACTCTTTCCCCAACCGAAAGCTGAGACTGTAAATAAGTGGCGATCGCCCATTATCGATCGTTCTGAACTGCTGCAAAATAGAGAAGCGCTCGCACAAGGCAAGCGTTTAAGAATGATAGGGCGTTCGTCTCTCTTCTGCAATTGCCGGAAGTGCGATCGCTCTCCACCTGTCACGAAATCGCCAACAGCGATCGCGTAACTGCCTGCCGTAGGCGATCGCTTATCTTCGCTCAGGAAGTAGTACACCATCAACTTCCTCTAAACAAGCATTCAATTTCTCTGCTAATACTCGGACGTAGGGTTCAAAGTAGAATAGTAAGGTGAGTGCCTAGAACTTCATGAAGTTCAATTCCACCTGCTACTAAACGAACAGGTAGCTCAAAAGATGCGGCTGCAGCATTACGAATGCTACTGATTACTTCATCTAGCTCTAAGTTGTCGCTGCTATTGGTGTCGCCACTAATTTCCGGCGATCGCCATTGGGTGGCGAGGTGGACGGGAATTTTCTCGGTGGCTGTCCAAGGAATTGTGGCGAGTTGGGGTGTTTTTTGGGCGATTTCTCCCTCTGCCAAGTAGTAGTTGAGTAGGAGTGAAGCCCTGCCGTTGAGTCGGCTGACAAAGCTTCTTGCCTTAAATGTTAAATGGTTGCCGTCACGGATGGCTAGCAAGCTGGCGGTGGTTAAGATTAACGAGGCTCCCGCATCCGATGCGATCGCTTCCAGTCTCGGTAGAGTTCGTTTCATCCGCGAGGCTTCCGGTGCCGGTGCGGGAATAGCAACAACTCCGGCGTAAAGGCAACCGAAAAAGGCGGCGATGGACTCCCACCCTTGGGGATAAACCAGCAAGACTCTTTCCCCTGGAGACAACCGAGACTGCAAATAAGCAGCGATCGCCCTGGCTTTCTCGTCCAACTGGCGATAAGTTAAACTGGCGCTCTCCTTCTCCCCATCTTCTAAGAAGGTGTAAGCTATTTGAGCGGGTTGCCGGGAGGCTCGATTTTGCAAAAGCTCGACAAGGGTTAGCGTCGCTACAGTCCTGCTCTGAGCATTTGAGTATGGATTCTTGGAGGATAATGGGCATTTAGTTGTCTCATCATTTCTTCTATCTAACTCCCGATCTGCTTGGTCTAGGCAAGCACTTAGTTTTTCTGCTAAAACCTGTACGTGAGGTTCAAAATGCATAGTAAGGTGACTGCCTGGAACTTCGTGAAGTTCAATTCCACCTACTACAAAACTATTCCAACCATTGGGTTGCATCGGCTCGAAGCGATGTTTTTCCATAACCTTTTCCATAGCCGCAAAGTAAACGATCCGATCCGCATATACCTGTGGTACGTGGTTGGCGATAACCTGGACATTAGCCTCCCAAACTCTAAAAATACTCTCAAATTGGTTAATATTCAAACCTTTGTTTAATAGCTTTTCTCTCAAATGCGGTTTTGGATACCAGTTTGGTAAATTTGTTTTCTCTTCTACAGTGATGAATGGATTTGGGCTATCTACCATAACCACTAGCAAGACTTGCTGACCACACTTCTTCAATTGTTGAGCCATTTCAAAGGCAATATTGCCACCAGCGCAGACACCTCCTAAAAGATAGGGACCTTCGGGCTGGATGGTCTGGATTTCTTGAATATAGAAAGTCGTTATCTTCTCTAGGCTAGTATGAGGCTCTCTTCCTTCATTTACCCCCATTGCTTGTATTCCATAGAAAGGGCGATTAGGATCGATGTGCTGTGCCAGAGCCAAGTTGACTTCTGGGTTATAACCTGGCATTCCGTGTATGTAAAAGAAAGGTCGCTTATATCCATTGGGTTTAACTGGAACGACTGACAATAACTTTCTTTCTGTACCTTCTTGAATAATCGCTGGTTGAGTTGATGCTTTAATTTTAGAGATAACTAGAGATTTAACAGAATTAACATCTTTAAAATTATCCAAAACTATTTCTTCAGACGCGATAGAAATACCCAACTGCTCTCCAATAAAACTAATTAACGTAATAATTCCTAAAGAGTTGATAATCCCTTCTTCAATCAGCAGCCAGTCATCTTCTAAAACAGCTTTCGCTCCATACATAAACCTCTGGATAATGTAATCTTTGAGTAGCTGTTCTATCTCTGTTTCTGTATAGTTTTTCGCTGACATCCTGTTGCTCCTTACTGAGGATTACTGATTCCCATCACCGCAAGCTATTCTTGACACAGCGCCATCCGATCGACCTTTCCGGTAGAAGTTTTAGGTAGCTGAGAACGAAACTCAATACTTTCAGGAACCATATACTTAGGAATAGTCTGGACGCAAAAAGATTGCAAGACACTCTGCTCTAAACCACTTCCACTCTTTAGTACAGCCAAAGCCTTGAGTCGGTTGCCAATTTCCTCATCAGGAATTGCAATAACAGCTACCTCTTCAATCTCAGGATGCTGTTGAATCGCCTTCTCAATCTCCTCCAGTTCAATCCGATATCCTCGACTTTTAATCAGGCGATCGCGACGACCAATATAGATATAATTGCCCTCAACATCTTGTTTTACCAAATCGCCAGTCCGGAACACCGTTTCCTCGCCAATGTGCGGATACAACGTGTAGGGTACGAGAACCTCCTTAGTTTTCTCGATCGTTCCCCAATATCCCTTCATCAGCGAGGAACCTCGTGCGTAAAGTTCTCCAACTTCCCCTGGTTCAGCAATTTGATGCTCATCATTCACGACAAATAGTTCAGTATTAGCACAAGCTTGACCAATTGGAATTGAATCTAACTCAGGAGGAATGGTTTTGAATTGATAGTACGTGCGGGCACCTGTTTCCGCAGAACCATAAATGTTGCAATATTCAACATGAGGCAGCATTTGGATAAGTTGACGCAGGTACTGAACGGGGAATACTTCACCTGCAAACAAAATCTTTCTCAAATGCTGAAAGCGATGCTGCTGCAAATTCCCCCGCAGAATCAGTTGGATTAGCAGAGAAGGAACTGAAAACCAGATATTAATTTGCTGTGGTTCAATAAAATTGGCTAGTTCAACAGGAAAAACCGAGAGTTCTGGAGGCACAACAACAATCGTTGCTCCAGCTTGAATAGAAGTGAAGATATCGACAACTGAAGCAGCAAAATAAATCGGCAGTTGATGAGAAATGCGGTCGCCGGGTTGCACTTCAAGACAGTTGTAGAAACAACTCGCAAAATTAAGAATAGAACGATGAGTAACCATGACACCTTTAGGGTTACCCGTCGAACCCGAAGTGTACATAATATGAGCTAAATCGCAATCGATCGAGTGAGTTGATGGCAATGATTTTGTAGGTGATCGCAAAACTTGCTGCCACGTTACTGTTTTCGTTGAGATAAGACCCTTTTCCTCTGGCAAATCTTCATCAACAAGAATCACGCCCTGGAGCGACTCAGAAACTTTATCTGAAAATGGATAGAGTTTTGCAATGATTTTTTTCGTAGTGACTAAAGCCTTAATCCCGCAATCTTCAATAAAAAAGGCTACTCGCTGAGCGGGAGATGATGGATCGATGGGAACATAGACAGCACCAGCTTTAAGAATGCCGTAAATCGCTACGATTTCTTCAATGGATTTGTTGAGGCAAATGCCGACGCGATCGCCTTTCTCAATACCAGCCTCTCTCAGAACCCAAGCTAACTGGTTGGAAACTGCGTCCAGCTCCCGGTACGTCATAGCGTTATCTTTGTAGATGACAGCTTCTTTGTCTGGATATTGCCCCGCGCTGATTTCTAAAAGTTGCTGTAGTAAATATGGCATAGTTTTTTATACAATGTTAAGATTAACAGCTCCGCCAACTTAGCCTCTAACTACACTACCAGTTTTGCACGAGAACGGGTATTTCCGGGATGGGACGGACAAGTTGTGCGATCGGGAGCGTCAGTAAACTCTAACCCTTGGAGATAAACCAGCAAGACTCTTTCCCCTCAAGATAACCGAGATTGCCAATAAGCAGCGAGCGCGTAGCGTCTCGGAACGAGAATCGGCCTAGCTTTTTCGTCCAAGGAGCGATAGGTTAGACTGGTGGTAAGGATTCAGGTCTAAAAACTTGCGGCTCCAACGCTTGTCTGGCAAGGGTTTTAGGGCAAAATAAGGGTTTTTGTCTTTCGTGGTTAATTGTCAATAAACGAGGAGAAGTGACAGTTTTTCGTGGTTTATTGAGAATAGAGATTGATTTAGTATCAAGCTCCATATCTAAAGTCTTTGCCCAGCAAGGAGTTCAGTGACCTGAATCCTTACGACTGGTGCTAGGTTTTTGCCCATCTTCTAGGAAAGTGTAGGCAATGCGATCGGGGTGTTGGGAAGCGAGATTATACAAGAGATTAACGAGAGTGAACAGTGCCATACCTTTGTTTTTTTGCCAGATAGCCGATTTTAACTCAACTTACAATTAAGTTACATCCCGTTAAAACACGACCTATGACCTACACCCCAGCCAAACTACTTAGCTTTGAAGAGTTTATCGCCCAATATGGGGATAATACACGCTATGAACTAATTGACGGAGAACTCAGAGACATGGAACCTACGGGCCCTCACGAAGCGGTTGCTGGGAGTATTGCAGGTAGAATATATGTCGAAATTTTTCAGGATAATTTCAACTGGTTAGTTCCAAAAAATTGTCTGATAAAACCACTATATGCTGAAGCCACAGCGCTGCGTCCTGACGTAGCTGTTTTAGATAAAGCAGAACTAACTCAAGAACCACTTTGGCAAAAAGAACCAGTGATTTGTAACGGTAGTACCATTAAGCTTGTTGCTGAAGTCGTCAGCACCAATTGGCAAGATGATTATGCCAGAAAAGTGGAGGAATACGCTTTTTTGAATATCCCTGAATATTGGATTGTGGACTTTCGGGGTTTGGGTGGTTTCCAATTTATCGGCAATCCCAAGCAACCGACTTTCACAGTCTGCCAGTTAGTTAATGGTGTGTACCAACAGGAACAATATCGTTTGGGAGATACGATTTCTTCTGACCTGTTTCCAAATTTACAACTGATCCTCGACGACATTATGCCGACTTGAAAATCTGGTATCTCTCTTTTGTGATTAGGGCGGTGTTTTCCATCGCTCGCTCAACGGTTTGGGGGTTTGCGGGTCAGGGCGATCGCAGGGGTGGGAAAAACAACAGCAAATCTTTCTAGACAATTATGCTCAAAATAAGTATTTTTGCAAAGGAAATTCTCAAATGAGTTCAGTAGATATAGAAAAACTTTGTTCCGAACACACAAAGTTTCATGTTGAAATTGAAATTCAACCTAATTTTTCAGAAAAACTAAATGTAATGATTGAAATTGCTCAAATGAACCCAAATCAGCGAATCCATCAAGAGCTTGAAGAGAATGGATACATAATAATTAATCTCCTCAATGAAAATGAAGTACAAAGTTTGCTCAATTTTGACAAAAACTCTTCTATTCCTAATGATTTGGCAGATGCCCCTATGTGTTTTAGTATGAAGACATCAGAGGTGTCATACCGCCAGCTAATTAGTGAAGAAATAAAAAGGCTATTTGCTCCAAAATTGGCAATTTTACTTCCAAAACATAGAATAAGTAACTGTAATTTTGCTCGGAAAAAAGCTAACCTATTCTCTAGTATAATGCTTCTCCATCAAGACCCATCTTTAGTAAACGAAAACTATTTAGATTCTTTTGGAGTATGGTGTCCTCTTATTGATGTCAACGAGCAAAACGGCTGTCTTCAAGTCATCAGAAAAAGCCATCAGCTTAACTCAAAACCTAGACCGATTTTTGTCTTTAATGGCTTTCCTTACAGTCAAGATATTCTCTCGCTGATGCAACAGAGGTATCTCACCAGTATTCCCATGAAAGCAGGACAAGCACTGATCTATGACAAACGCCTTTTTCACGGTTCACCACCCAACTTAACAACTGTTGAAAGAGTCGCTGCAATTTGTAGTCTCGTTCCTGAAAAAAAATTGACTCATTTATGTTACAGAGAATCCCCAACCTCTGATAAAATAGAACTCTTTGAAGTAGACGATGAATTCTACGAGCGCTACATCATCGGTCAAAAACCCGAAGGCGTTAAAAGTCTAGGCATCTTTGATTACGAAGTCGAACCCCTCACCCCAGAAAATCTTATGGAAAAACTCGAAGAAAATAGTCAGTTGTCCTCAACAAATAACCAGGTTCTATCTCCCCAATCTCAAGGTTGGATGCTAACCGCACAGCAACTTCAAGACGAACTAACTCAGACTCAAGCTGAGTTGAAAAAGTCTAACGAGCAACTCCACCAAACTCAAGACCAATTAGAGGAACTAAAAATCCAACAATCCCAAACTCAAGACGAATTAGAGGAACTAAAAATCCAACAGTTCCAAACGCAAGCAGAACTCGAACAGTCTCAAACTCAACTGCAAACTCAGTTAACAGAATTTAATGAGCAACTGCACCAAAAGACGAGAGAATTGTCAGCACTAAAAGAAGAACACTCCCAGGCGCGATCGCAACTTGAACGGGAACGGGAACAATTGCAGACCACTCAGACCCAACTCGAACAGTATCGACAACAACTCCAAAAAAATCAAGCTGACTGGGTAGATTCTCACGAAAAATTGCATCAAAAAACGAGAGAATTGGAAGCATTAAAAGAGGAACACTCCCAGGTGCGATCGCAACTTGAACGGGAAGGGGAAAAATTGCAGACAACTGAGGCAGAGTTAGAGGCTTATCGCCAACAACTCAACCAGGCGCGATCGCAAGTAAAGCAACTAGAGTCTCAGCAGCAGCAAGATCGGGCAGAACTAGAGCAGTCTCGACAACAACTACGGCAAACCCAAGCTCAATTACAACAGTCCGATCTGCAACTGCACGCCACTCAGGCAGAGTTAGAACAGTCTCAAGCTCAACTGCATCAAAAAACAGTAGAATTGCAAAAAGTGAAGTCTCAGCAGCACCAAACTCGACTGGCCCAGATAATTCAGGGGCGAATCCCTAACACAAAAGAGAGGAAACTATGCAAGTCCAACTTAAACAAATCATCGTCCCCCCCGGTCAGCAACTCCTGATGACCGATGTCAGTTGGCAAATGTACGAAGAAATGTTAGAGGAGTCTGGTGAAAAACGGGGGTCGCGGATTAATTATAGTCAGGGAGTTTTAGAAATTATGGTGCCATTACCGGAACATGAAGATGATAAAATTATTATTAGCAACTTAGTGGAAATTTTGCTGGAAGAACTAGACGTTGAGTTCAGAAATCTGGCTTCTACTACGTTTAAAAGCGAAACAATGCAACAAGGTTTAGAAGCCGATAGCTGTTTCTATATCGAAAACGAAGCAGCCGTTCGGGGTAAAAAACGCATCGATTTAACTGTAGAACCGCCCCCAGATTTAGCCATTGAGATTGACATTTCCTCCCGCACCCAGTTGAATAATTATGAAGCATTAGGAGTCGGAGAATGGTGGCGGTTTAACGGGACAAAATTAGAAATCAACGTGCTGCAAGCGGGGCGTTACGTGCAGGTTACGGAAAGTCCTCATTTTCCCGGCTTGCCATTGCTTAATGAGGTGATTCCCCAGTATTTAAAACAAAGTAAAATCGAGGGAAGAAATAAAACAATGAAAGCCTTTCGCGCTTGGGTGAAGAAACAGATTGAAGAAAGATAGGAAGATTAGGTGTAGGGGCATTAGTGTCAACTTAAAAAGACTTACGCAATGAATCAATTAACTTTACTAAATGAAATTTCTGCAAATCATTTTGCAGTGCGCTTCCAGCAACCCTTTATTGAAAATTTATTTGCCTCTACAGAACCCGTAGCAATCCTCGTCACTCCTGAATATGAAGGCATTTTCCGAAACGGTGGAATTGGCACTTACTATGCCACATTGAGCCAAAAATTAGCAGCAGAAGGTGCATATATTATTTTAATTATATGTCAAACTCAAAAACAATTTCACGGAGAATCGACAGTCCCCCATATCCGCCATATTTTTTCCGCCTCTGAAGCCGAGCCAATTTTGGAACTACAGCCAGTTCATCTAGCAATTTTATCTCAATTTAAGGAATGGGACTGGGTAGAATCAGAGAGTTATAAAATTCTCTTTTTTATCCAAGCAATCGCCGCGCACTTTAACAAATCTCCAATTTATGTAGAATTTCCAGATTTGTGCGGACTGGGATATCGTACAATTCAAGCAAAACGTTCAGGTTTGTTAGGAAAAAATTGCGTCACAGCCGTAACAATGCACAGCGGCCAAGAGTGGTTAAATGAAGCCCATGAGAAATATATTATAGAGGGCGGAAATTGGTTTAGAAATGTTTATAGTTACGAGCAATATTCTTTTGAGAATGCAGACTTAGCATTTTTCCTGTCTTATTTCATGGAAGCAAAAGTCAAAAGTTATGGCTGGAAAACCTCTCATGCGGTTCATTTGCCCTACTGTTTCCATATTGTCCCACCCCTCGATAAAAATCGACCCATGTTAGCGAAAGTTTCGCTTAACCTCAAACGGGAACAGATACCAATTGTCTTTTTTTGCAGATTAGAAGAAAGAAAAGGGCTCCTGACTTTCATTGATGCCCTTCAGCAATTAGGAAAGAAAATCAGCCAGCAAATTCACCTCATATTTTTAGGTAAAAACGTTCCGCTTCATTCTGTAAAACTTCAGCCCCAGGATAGTCAGCAATACATCCAGCAAGAACTGGGAGGCAAATTTGATTATACCATATTATCGGATTTATTTAGCCAAGAAGCTATTGCCCTAGTCCATGAATTAGCACCGGCCATCGTTTGCCTGACAAGTCCCCAAGAAAACTTTCCCAATAGTTCTTTAGAAATGGGACAGTTACCCGTGAGTTTGGTGGTTTCAGACACGGGGGGATTTCGGGAGACATTAAACATGATTGACCGCTCAAATAGTGTACGATGGTTTGAACCAGGAAACTCCCAGTCTCTCGCGTGCGAAATTGCCAGCGCTATCGCCGCCTATCCTGAAACCGCATCCCTTCCCCAACGGGAATTTTTAGAGCAAGTTAATCAAGGGTTATTCAACCAGCGACTAGATTACATGAAATCGGCATTTTTTCAAACATCTCCCAGTCGCAATCGTTCGTCTAATGAAGATTTATCAACGTCTTTCTTATTAGGGATGACCTCTGTTCAAGAGCAAGTTTTTCTCGAAAATTATGCCCAAAATGAGTATTATGGTAAAGGCGAAATCATCGATTTGGGCTGCTGGCTTGGTTCTGCAACAATTTCTGTAGCCAAGGGATTAGAAAAAAATCTTAAAGTAACTGTCAAAGACAAACGCATTCATGCTTACGATATATTCATTTGGGCACCATCGTATATGGATAGGTGTGTCAAAGGAACTTCCCTAGAAGGCAGATATAAACAGGGAGATAGTTTTCTGGACGAGTTTGTTCGCAGAATTAGTCCCTGGAGTCACTCGATCTCAGTTTACCCAGGAGATGTGGTGAAACTTGGCTGGAACCAACGCCCTATAGAATATTTATTTGTGGATGCCATGAAAAGCTGGGAACTCACGAAAAGCATTTTCCTAAACTTTTACCATCATCTAATCCCCATGACTTCTCTGGTACACTATAATGATTTTGCCCACTTTTACACCGCTTGGATTCATCTATTAATTTACAAACTGAGGCCATACTTCAAACACCATTGTAATCTCTACCAAGCCGCAGTATTTCAATATATTAACCCTCTACCAATTGACACCTTACTACTAAACCAGGATACTCCCTTTAGTATCTTTTCTTACGAAGATATCGAGCGAGCTTTTGAATACTCGATTGAAATTGTCATAGAGGAATTGCGACCAAATATTGCCGCTGCCAAAGTCATGGCTTTTATTCATTGGGGAGATTTAGAACAAGCTAAACGCGAACTCATTCAAGCGAGAGAGAAATTTGGAAATATTCTTGAGATTCCAGAGGTGGCCAAATTATTATCTAGGATGGGGGGAGAAGTGGACAAGTAAAAATCGTGTAGAGTGGGTTAGGCGCGGTGATAAAATTATTATGGCAAACAGATAAATCTTAAACCGCGCCGCAATCCACCATCCCCTAGAGCATAATATAAGTAGGTTGGGTAGGTTAATGTGGGGGGAAAGCGAAACCAGAAAATTGAGAAGTTGGGTTTCGTACCTCAACCCAACCTACATCTACATCTGTTTAATTAGTATCTTTATGGAAATGCAATCGCAAAATTTAGTATCTCATATCCTCTCTCCTGATAATTCAGAATTAGGTTTTCAGCCCCAATTCTTAGAGGCTTTTAATACCTCAAATCAAAAAGTTGCAATCCTAGCAAGCAACGAATTTGAAGGATTTTCTAAAAATGGCGGTATCGGCACTTATTATACCACATTGAGCCAAAAATTAGCAGCAGAAGGTTGGTATGTCATCCTCTTGCTTTGCCACAGTCATGAGAACTTCCAAGGGAGATCGCAACTACCAAATCTCCACCACATCTTCTCTACCGGCGAAGTTGAAAAAGTCCTAAATCTTCAACCTATCCACCAAGGAATTTTATCGAAATGCCAAGAAGACTCTATCAGTCAATGCTTTGATGGCGAAAGTTTCTGCTGTTTGTTCTTTACTCAAGCAATTGTTGCTACTTTCCCCGAAGCAGTTGTTTATGTTGAATTTCCCGCAATTTGGGGATTGGGTTATCGCACGATTCAAGCCAAAAAATCAGGTGTAATAGGTAATAGTTGCCTCATTGGTGTTACAGATCACGGTGGTTTTGAGTGGTTGCGAGAAGCTAATAGCAGATATACAGTAGATTATCCTAAATGGTTTTGGCAGGCTTATCACTACGAACAATATTCTTATGACAGTGCCGATTTAAGTTGCTTTCCCTCCTACTTTTTAAAGTCTAAAGTAGAAAGTTATGGCTGGAAAACTGCTCATGCTGTTCATTTACCTTATTTTATTCCTATCCTCAACTTATCAGCGGATGTAGGGACGAAGCATTCGGGCAATAATTTACCGTTAAAAACCCATGTTTTGTGTCCGAATGCTTCGCCATCCGAAGGATTAAAAATATCCGATATTCTGACTACTCAACTTGATAGGAAACAGATACCGCTGGTATTTTTTGGGCGGTTAGAGGAGAGAAAAGGACTCTGTACGTTTGTAGAGGCCCTTCAGTTGCTTAACCCGGATATAGCCGAGAAAATTTACATTCTGTTTCTTGGTAAAATCATCAAATTAGAGTCAACTGTGCTTGAAGGGTTGGATAGTCAGCAGTATATTGATGGCGCTTTAAAGGGTAAATTTTATTACCATATTTTGCCGGATTTATCCAGCCTAGAAGCAATTAATTTAGTCAGCCAGTCACCGACACCCATTGTCTGTCTTTGCAGCTTGCAAGAAAACTTTCCCAATACCGCTTTAGAGATGGGACAGTTAGCCGTTAGTTTAGTGGTTTCAGATACGGGAGGATTTCAAGAAACCTTAAATTTAATTTCAAGAACCGATGGGGTGCGCTGGTTTGAGCCAGGAGACGTACACTCTCTCGCCGGCACCATCAGTGAAGCTATTTCAGCTTGTCCTGAAACGCCGATCGCCCCAGATCGCACTTTATTAGAACAAGTGAATCAAAAATTACTCAACCAAAAACTTGAATATATGAGCGAAGCATTTATCAAATCAGCACCCAAAGACCCCCAAAATCCCCGCGTAACCATAGGCGTGACTTGTTTTCCTGATACGATAAAAGTTTTGGATTGCCTGGAAAGCCTAGCCGGACAAACTTATCAAAATTTAGAAGTTATTGTTCTGTATAAAACACCGATCGGCGAATCCATACCAGAGGCGATCGCTCTGGCTAAAGAGCAGTTTCCTACCTATCAGTTTGTCGAGTTCGATGTTAATAAAAGTTTGGGAATGGCTTATAACTGTTTGGTAGAACTGGCGACGGGAGAATATTTTTTGCACTTTGCGGGCGATCGCATCGCACTCCCGATGATGGTAGAAAAATTTGTCACGGCGGCTTGTGAATCTGATGCCGTAGCTGTCGTATGTCCAGACATGAAGCTGGACAAAGATTTGGAAGTTATCAACTCGAATGACGGCTCTTTACTCAAGCTACTGGAATTTAACCAAAGTCAGGATTTGTGCGCTCTATTTGCGGTGGAGTTGCTGCGAGAGTTTCGGTATTCCGAGGTCAGGGATTTGCTAGCTTTAAATTGGCATATTTTAGCGGCTGCGATCGCCACTGGTAAAGAGATTGCCTACTACCCCTATCCCCTCTACCTCTCTGACTCCCACTCTGCTTTTGTTATTGACCCAGCAAAAATCCCAAAAGAGCGGTATTATTTGCGTCAATACTTATCTCAAATAGAGGCTTCTCGATGGACTCAACGCCAACTCAATCTACTTTTAACCTGCGTCGAACAACTTTGGCAATCGGAAACACAAAAGCAAAGCCAAATGTGGCAACTTGAGCAAGATAGAAATCGATACCAAGCTTTAGCATCTCAATCCCAAGCTTGGATGCAGACAGCGCTAGAAACCCAAGACGAACTGGATAGCTTGCAATCTCAACTCCAACAGGCTCAAGCTGAAATTGAGAGTTTAAAAACAGAACAGCAACAAGTTCAAAAGCCAATCACTACCCGCTAAAACCTCGCTATTAAGATGGGTTAATCCCAATCAAATTTCATGCCCAGATATTCCTCTAATTTCTGGTTGTGAGGTCGGAAAAACTCGGCTAAAGTCTGCCGCAAATCATCGCTTAGAGGATTATAAGACCCCGGATTATAATTGGAATATTCTACAAGGGGATAATCCGGCACCCCCAAAAACTCGAAAACTTGAGTTAGAGTAGCCGCTGGATTAGCATAAAAGTCTTCACTCCTTAAAATTAAAAACTGTTCTCTCGGAAATACAGCCATCCACTTCTTGATAAAGTGGAAATACCAACCCAATAATAAATAACCTTTTTCTGTCTGCCAGTAGGTAAATTCATCTTCACCATCAGATGAGAGATGTTCTATTTCTGAAGCAATTACCTCAGCAAAAGCCCTTTGTTCGCTGCCATAATTAACCAGCATTTTATAATGAGAAAATGCTCTCTTTACAGGATTTCTTAGCAGTAAAATAAGTTTAATGTTAGAAAAAATTAAGCCTAGTTGTTGGGCTGAACTTTGGCTGGCAAAATACCAAGGAGTGGCTTCGCCAGTCAAAAAAATAGATTGTTTTGGGATTGGGGGAAAATGAGAGAGATAATAATCAATCCCCTTATCAAAAATTTCCAGATGTAATCCCACTTCTTTTCTAATAGCTGGTAAGATATTAGGGTGTTCGGTTAAGTAGGCATATAAAGAACTGGTACCGCCTTTGCCAGCACCAATGATGAGAAAATGAGGGTGGCGTGGGTTTTTTGTATCCCAATAATTTTTAGCAAAATCAGGTCGTGTCTGTAGGATTTGCTTGTAACAGGCATTGTGATAACATGAGATAGCCTCTGCCAAGTTTCCTTGATAAGTTAATAAATCTCCCAAACCGATGTAAGGCAGAGCAAAATTAGGATGGTTTTGAATTACGTAACGATAGCAGCGAACTGCTTTCTCCAAGGCTAGGGGATTTTCTATTTCGTATTTTATAGAGTAACTTACTCTATAGTATTCTATTAAGTTATAGTGCGCTTCAATAAATAGCGGTTCAATTTCAATCGCTTTGAGACAACAAGATATAGCCTCTTCCAGCTTCCATTGTCGTTGAAAGATTTCCCCCAATCGATAGTAAGCTTGATAAGCAATTGGTTTTAGCTCAATTGCAGAGCTGTAAGCAGCGATCGCCTCTTCTAACTTTTCTTCCTTGACCAATCGCTCGCCTAGCGCATTATACATTTCAAAAGCAGCATCGACTTCTCCTCGTTGTTGCAGCACAAAAGCCAAGGTTTTCGAGATACCTGTCAAAGTGGGTTGAATTTTGAGTGCACTTTCACAAGCTGTAACTGCCTCATCAAGTTGACCCCGTTTGTAATATAATTGGGCCAAATTGATGTAAATTTCGGCGTTATCTGGCTTAATTAACAAGGCTTTTTGATAATGTACAATTAATCTATCAATTTGCTCAGACATGGAGGATTTTTATCTCAAATTTAGAAGATTCTAGGTTTTAGCTTAATAGCGCGGCGATAACAGACAGTTGCTTCATCAGTTTTCCCCTGTGCAGCTAGAATATCGCCCAAGTTTCTGTGCGACCAAGAATAATCTGGGTTTACTTCAATTGCCTTGCGGTAGGAGAGTACCGCTTGCTCCCATTCACCGTTACTCGACTGAACTTTTGCCAAGTTGTGATAATGCCAAAATGAAGGAGAAGGATTAGTTTCTATCGCGCGATAGTAGCTAGATATTGCTTCCTCTCGCTTACCTTGTGCTGCTAAAACTTCGGCGAGTTCGTGATGAGACCAACAATGATTTGGGTCAATATCAATAGCGCGACGGTAGGCAGCCAGCGCCAACTCCCAGTCCTTCTTCCGAGCAAAAGCCTTACCTAAATCTAAGTGAATAGCCGGATTTTCAGGGAATGTCTGAAGCATTGTTTGATATAAATTAATCGCTTCATCCAGCCGATTGTGGTTCACCAAAGTATTGCCCAACTGTAAGCCAATTTCCGGCGATTTTTGCTTAATTTCTAGGAACTCGTGATAAGTCTCTACTTCATTGGCATTGACTTTAATCGCCTTGTGATACCAGTTAAAGGCTGTATCTAAATCTAATCTAGCTCGTTCTCGGAAAGCACCCGCTAATTTGCTTTCAATCCCCGGTAGTTCGGGGTTGAGCTCGACAGCGCGAGAGTAGGCCGCAATCGCCTCCTCCCAATGCTGGCATTGCGCTAGCGCTTCCCCTAAATTGTAGAAAGTCCAAGCCCAGCTTGGGTTAAGCTGTGTAGCATAACGGTAGGGAGCGATCGCCTCCTCCCACCGTTGTAATTTAATCAGTGTATCTCCTAAATTATTGTGCGACCAAGAATTATCCGGGTTTAACTCAATTGCCCGACGATACACACTGACGGCTTCATCCAACTTATTCAGCTTTGTTAGCGCATCTCCTAATTGATGATAAACTTCCGCCGAATTAGGATTGAACTGGATAACTTTTCGGTAACTAACAACGGCTTCTTCCCAAGATTCTTGTGCAGACAAAGCCTTTGCCAAACCATAATGCGACCCCGCATTATCCGGTTTAACTTGAATGGAATGACGGTAAGCATTAATTGCCCCTTCCCACTCCTGTTTCCTGCTCAAAACTTCCCCAATATTATGATAAGCTGGTGATAACTTAGGATTCAACTGAATAGCCAGACGATAACACGCCACCGCCTCATCAACTTTCTCCTGTCCCAACAGCGTATTCCCCAGAATTAAGCATTGCTCTGCGGTGGCTCCTCGCGGTTCTAAATTCACTGCCTTATACGAACAGATTGCTGCTTCATCGGTGGCACCAATTCGCTCAAAAACGTTTGCCAATTTTCGATAAAATTCTGCAACTTGAGGCTGTAAACTAACGGCTTTTTGGTAAGAATTAATTGCATCTTGCCATCGCTGCTGCTGTGCGAAAACATTACCAAGACTTGCCCAAACCTCAGCAAAATTCGGTTGAATTTCTAATATTTTAAAATAACAATTTTTGGCCTCTTCGAGTTTCCCACTAACTTGCAGCGCTTCCCCCAATATATGGTAAGCACCAACAGCCTGGGGTTGAAGTGAGATTGCTCGTTGACACTGCGCGATTGCCTCAGACAATTTCCCCTTATTATAATAATGTCCTGCCAAAACAATTAACGCCTCGGCATCTTCAGAAGTAAGCGAATCTAGCAATTTATGGCTATCATGTAGCTTATTTTGAGCGCTAGATAAATCCCCAAATTTCGCCGATTTATGGCTATCAAAACTCCCATTTTTATGGCTGGATAAATCCGACACATCCGCCGCCTGGTTAGTTAATTCTATAGCTTTTTGATAATAAACTAACGCCTCTTCTAACTTTCCTTGGCGCTTCATAGCTTCCCCCCAATTTTGATAAGCTCCTATCAAATTCGGGTTTAATTCCAAAGCGCGTTGGTAACAATAAATGCCCATACTAATATCATCTAACTGGACAAAACTATTTCCCAGATTGACGCATTCTTGTTCTGAAAATTTTTCCGGTTCCAGACTCAATACAGCATACCAACAGTCTGCCGCATCGCTCGGCTTATTTAACTGCGTCCAAACCTTTGCTAAATTGCGGTAAGCTGCCGTTAAATTAGGATCAATGTGTATCGCTTGTTGATAATACTTTATGGCTGAATCCCACTGTTGCTGCTGTGCGTATAAACTGCCTAAGTTTACATAAGCGGCGGCAAAATTAGGCTGAATTTCAATCGCTTTAATGTAGCACTGTCGGGACTCTTCAATCTTACCTTTTGCGTGCGAAATATTGCCCAGGATTTTGAGAATCGGTGCTGACTTCGGTTGAATATTCAAAGCTTGCAAACAAGCTGTTTCTGCTTCTTCTAATTTTCCTTGTGTTAAATAAACTTCGGCTTGTTCATTTAACTGCGCTAGGGTAGCTTCAGAATTGATAGTAGTTTGCATAGAAGTAAGTTTGGCTGCGGAGGGATACTGCACTGCGGTAGCTTCAGAATTGATAGTAGTTTCCATAGAAGTAAGTTTGGCGGCAGAGGGATACTGCACTGCGGTAATTTCAGAATTGATAGTAGTTTCCATAGAAGTAAGTTTGGCGGCAGAGGGATACTGCACTGCGGTAATTTCAGAATTCATAGGATTTTGCTTCTGAGTCGGCTTCGCGATTGAGGAATTATGATTTATTATATTGGCAATTTTCATCATTTCTTCCAATTGGCTAAAGCTAATTTTAATATCTTCGGTCAGCGGATTTTGATACATCAGCTCTCGGATGGGATAACAGGCAAATACCTCCCCTATTAAATAGTAATGTTTTAGCCCTAAAAGTTCACTGATGATACAATAATAAGGTCTAAGATAGTGAGGAGAAACAAGTTCAATAATTTTAGTACCATTGCGGCAAAAAATAATATTAGTTAACCCACTACCATGCGGGGCTATAATTATTTTAGCATGATAAAATAGCGCAATCTGTTCCACTACCGACAAAGATTCTGTTACAAAAGTTTGAAAACCGAATTTAGCCAGGTAATCAATCACTTCTCCTTCATTGATTATCCGCCGATATTGAGACTTGGCTCGACTAATGTAAATACGTTCTGGGTAAGGGGAACTTGACGATGAAATTTGTTTTAGAAATTGCTGCCGTAGAAATTTCAAAGCGCTCGGTTGCAGCCAACCGAGCGAACCCGAAAAAGATGGTACAATGAGTTTTTTAGCTTGAATGTAAGGGTGGCGATCGCTCTCGATAATCTTGGATGGTGAAATCCCCAACATTAAGAGCGTTTCTCGCTGAAAAGGTTGCGCGATGCTATTAACTAAAAACCAATCTATTTTCTCCCAATCTACCTTACTTTGACGTAAAATGTCGAGCCGGGGCAGAATATCCACCATCCAATGAAAGTAAACATTTCCAGAAAGTCCAGATAATACTGCAACTGTCCCATCAATTTGTTCTAATATTGGTAATTCTTCTAAATTAAAAACCCGATGTTTGTTTGTATCATGTCGCATACACCCCGGCAAAGAACCCGGATACTCGCGAGAAACATCTGTTAACAGATAATTATCGGGAGTAATAATAGCAATAGCATTACAAATCATCCAAGAGTTTTTTTGCGGAACAACCCAAGCGCGCCCATCTGGAATTACCGCTACGAAATTACTGGGGGAATCAATAGCAATGTTCGCTCCCTTATTAAAAACATGAATTCCTAACCCCTGATGAATGGGAGCAAACTGCTGGTAAATTCGCTTCAAGCACGGCGTGCAGTTTAATCCCTCACATCCCGCTTGAGAGGCATCAAAGTCAAGTAATTGGCTACAGACTGGATTAGACTCAAATTCCGCATCAACACCAACAGACATCTCTAATAAGCCTTGTGGGACAGGCATTTTGACTGCATTTGACTGGCTTTTCTGGAAATTGCTAATATAACTAGCCCCGTTTAATTGTGCGGTAACAACCCAATCTTTGGCAGATAAAGCGCCTTTGGGAAGCGAGTTTGCTCTCACTTTTTCCAACTGAAAGTAAATCGAACTAGCATTTGGTTGAATAATTCTTGCGATTTGACCTACTATCACCGCCGCCTTGAGCCGTTTCTGTTTTACCAAACAATGACTCACCCGCCCTAAAATATCTACGTCATTGGGTTTAACCTGTAAAGCTTTATGATAATAACTTTCGGCTTGTTTGTATTCACCATACTGAAATAAAACATTTCCTAAATGGACGTAAGTTTGCCAGAGATTGGCATAAACTTCGGGAGCGTTTGATTGCCGCTGTAGTGCTTGAAGAAATCTGGCACAGGCAATTTTAGCTTGTCCCAGTTCGTCAATTTCTTTACCTTCTACAGAGCTTTCCTGTATGGTTTGGAGAACCAGAGCGCAGTAAGCTTCAACAAATGTCGGCTGTAGGGAAATTGCTTTCTGAAAGCACGCCATTGCTGCATCCAGCTTGCCTTCTGCCATGAGAGAATAGCCCCACTCACTATAAGCTGAAGCGTTATCAGGAGCGAGTTCTATCACCTTCTCAAAACACCGACCCGCCGACTCGTGCTGACCTTGGCTCTGCCAAACTTGGCCGGCGTTATAATGGGCTAAAACCAGATCGGGCTGTAATGCGATCGCCTCGATATAAGCAGATATAGCGTCACCGACTTTTCCTTGTGCCTGAAATGCTTGGCCGAGGTTATTGTATAAGCTAGCCCACTTGGGGGAAAGAGCGATCGCTTGTTGGAAAACCTCGATCGCCTCGAATAACTTATCCAGCTTGACAAGAACGCAACCCAGATTGCTGTAAGCTTTGACATAATCAGGTTTAAGGGCGATCGCTTGTCGGTAGTTGCTTTCTGCTTCAGGTAGCAGATACCGCTCGTCAAGGACGACTCCAAGATTATAGTAAGCGGTTGCATTGTTGGGCTCGCGGGCGATCGCTCGCCGATAGGTAGTTTCCGCGTCCGTTAATTCTTCTTGTGGGTAAAGGATGTTACCGCGACTATAGTAGATATCTGCCTTGTTTTCCACGATCGCTATCAAATGGGGAATTGGGGAATGGCAACCTAAAAGCCTTGACACATTCGATTGCTTGTTCTTTCTGGAAACAGGTTTAGCTTTATCATATCAATTCCGGCGCAGGCCGGAATGATATCAAATCCGCGGTTCATCGTCGGGCGTAAAGTCGAATCCCGATGCCAACAAATAATTCGCGCAATTTTCATTTTTTTGACCCCTCCTTCTACAGTCAACAGTCAACAGTCAACAGTCAACAGTCAACAGTCAACAGTCAACAATCACGGACGGTGCAACCGGAATCGATATCACTCCTAGACGCAGCATTACCATTTACGAGGGGCAACCGCAGGGGATTTGCCCCTAGAAAACGCACTTGTGTAGAGGCTTTGCCTCCCTAGATATTTACACGATATCAAAGTCGTTGGAAGTGATATTCAGATTCGGTTGAAGCTGCATTAACGGTACTTCATTCCCTAGCGTACCCAAAGAATTGTAGTACACCAAACCGCTTGTTTTGTCGTAAATTACCCGAGCCGGACTCGCACCCTGATTATTAACATTAAAGTTATTAGTAACGCTAAAAAGATTTGCTGGCAACGTACCTGGTTGCAACACGGGCAAGGCCCTGCGATCCAATTGAATCTTATCTTGTGCTGGTGTGAAATCAGTCAACGTATCTAACCCAAAAGGATTTCCGTTTAGGCCGCCACCAACTGATACCGCTGATTCGCCCGATTCGAGATACTGGAACTGGAACGTATCTGCCCCCTCGTCCCCTGCTATTAAGTCATTGCCGACCCCACCAAACAAGAGATCGTTGCCGGCACCACCACAGAAGGTGTTATTTCCTGTACTGCCATAAATAGTATCATTGCCTTCACCACCACAACTTGTATCGTTGCCCTCATCGCCGAACAGCAAATCATCTCCCCTGCCGCCGTCAACGATATCATTACCCTCATTTCCGTATAATGTATCATTACCTTCACCGCCAGAAAGCGAATCCTCACCTTCATTGCCAAAGAGCAAGTCATTTCCAGACCCTCCAAATAGCAAGTCACGCCCTTGAGAATCTAGATTGTTTGGATTTCTAGTACCACCGTATACAGTATCATTGCCCTCACCACCTACGAGGGTATCATTGCCAATTTCGCCCCAGAGCAAGTCATTATCTTTGCCACCCAAAACGATATCATTACCTTTTCCGGCATAAATAGTATCGTTGCCAATGCCACCCGCGATCGCATCATCCCCACGATTGCCAAAGAGCAAATCTCCCCGATCATTTGTATCCGTAGTATTTCGATCGCCGTAATCACCGATAATCGTATCTTGACCTTGACCACCATAAAGAGTATCGGGCCCTTTTTCGCCATAGATCAAGTCATCTCCTTTACCCCCATAAGCGAGATCGTTGCCATTATCGCCAATGATGGTATCGTTTTGTTCCATCCCAAACAGTAGATCGTTGCCACTACCACCAAAGATTAATGCAGGTTGATTCTGCATTTGGGCAGACAAAGGTTGATTCTGATTGCGCTTCAATAAATCTATGACACCACCATAGATCGTGTCATCGCCACTGCCACCAATTAAGGTATTTGCACCGAACTCACCCCAGATTAAGTTATTGCCGTTGCCGCCAAAAATAAGATCGTTGCTTCCTCCATCAAAGATTAAAATGTCATCGTTAACCCCACTGTTGGGAAAACTGCGACCATTATCGCCAATAATCGTGATGCGCCCGTCGCTAGTAACTTTTGGCGGTTGCACTGGTGGCTGAAATATAACTGTTGGCGGTTCTGGGAGTTCTGGACACTCTGGGTCTAAATTGAGTAAGCTGACTTGGGTGGTAATGAGAGTTGGGCTTGAACTTGGAGATGGTGACAGGATTGGAGAAGCAGTCGCTGTTGAGTTGTTGGGGATTGTTACTGGTGGTATTGACTCAGTAGAAGAACCATTACTTGGGGAGGGTGGCAAGATTGGAGAAGAAGGCGCTGTTGAGTTGTTGGGAGTTGTTACTGGGGATGATGGCGGTGTAGAAGTACCATCACCGATGGGTGAGGGGGGTGTAGAAGTACCATCACCGATGGGTGAGGGGGGTGTAGAAGTACCATCACCGCTTGATGATGGCGGTGTAGAAGTACCATCACCGATGGGTGAGGGGGGTGTAGAAGTACCATCACCGCTTGATGATGGCGGTGTAGAAGTACCATCACCGATGGGTGAGGGGGGTGTAGAAGTACCATCACCACTCGATGATGGCGGTGTAGAAGTACCATCACCGATGGGTGAGGGGGGTGTTTCGACGCCTTGGATATCCATACCGCCCACAGCAACGGGGGGGGAGGGCAGGATTGGGGAAGAAGGTGCAGTCGAATTGTTGGGAGTTGTTACTTGTGACATTAGGTT
This sequence comes from Microcoleus sp. B7-D4, assembly GCF_036705125.1. Classification (NCBI taxonomy): domain Bacteria; kingdom Bacillati; phylum Cyanobacteriota; class Cyanophyceae; order Oscillatoriales; family Microcoleaceae; genus Microcoleus; species Microcoleus sp. B7-D4. Next base: position 3,441 of record NZ_JAUBTT010000097.1, on the reverse strand, counting down.
TTTTGGAAATAAAAATTATTCAAGCTGGGTGATAACGGCGCATGAAACCAATAGGTATTAGGCGCCGAAACCAATTTTTAAGGATTTGAGCCTTTCTCTGTGACGTGTGAGGAGCCTGAAAGCCTTTTCTTTTTTGTATGAGTGCGTGATGCCTAACCTAGATAGAATCTAGGGTTAACCCTCTTGTGTAAAAATAAGATAGGTCTCCTATTGCCAGCCCGCTGGCTGAGTCCGATCGACTGATTTGCCTCATCAATCGCGTTGGCGATCGTCTCTTCAAAGAAGAACATTTAACGATCGCCCGAAGCGAAGCGCTAATTTCCAGCGTTTCAGGGACTTCTATCACCCCCAGCCACGCGGGCTGGTCTCAATTAGCGAATTATTCACCCTGAATCACATTGTCCGCCAGTCAATTTCTATTTTATATGCTTGAGTGCTATTTGATAAGGGAGCAGACTGCTGAGTCGATCGGGCGATCGCGCTTTTTTGCCACTGGGCGACGTGCCGTTTTTTGACGCGAGCGGGTTGTTTGCCGATCGACTTGTTGGAGTTCCTCCACCGTATTCATCGTTCTGGGGTTGTAACTTACTAGCAACTGAGTCACCTGACATATCATACCCACGAAATTGCTTAACCGAGCAGTATTGATTGCCATTCCGCCATCATATCTAGGACTTACGCATTGACAAAATCACAAAATAGTGCATTGATAAATATGAGTGGTCTACTTTCCAGGTATTTGACAATGAGAAAAACTACCAAACCCTCGACAGCACAATGCAACGCCGAAAAGTATATTTTATTTTTGCTCTTAGAACCAAAGTTTGGGGGGTGTAATAGGTTAGCAGAAATATTGGGAGATGTTTCCCATGATTCTATCAATCGATTTTTATTAAGAGAAAGATATGAACCGAAAGATTTATTCGAGACAGCTCAGAATATTATCACCTTAGAAGGAGGAATACTGAGTATTGATGATACAGTAATAGAAAAACCTTATAGCGACCCCAAAATCACAAAACTAATCGGTCGTTTTTGGTCTGGCAAATACCATAAAACGATGATAGGCTTAAACTTAATCACCCTGTATTATAGTGACATCAATGGTAATTCAGTCCCGATCAATTATAGAATATATGATCGAGAAGAGGGCAAAACAAAAAATGAATATTTTAGAGAAATGATGACGGAAATCATGAATTGGGGGGTGAAACCAAAAATAGTGACGGGTGATAGTTGGTATTCAGGAGTAGAAAATTTAAAATTTCTCAGAAACCAGAAATTGGGTTTTTTATTCGCAGTTAAAAAGAATAGAACTGTCTCCAGTGAACCTCAAAAGTATTGTGCAGTAGAGATTGTGGAGGTTTCAGATGAAGGAACAATCACTCCGAAGAAAGAATTTGGATTTATAAAATTGTTTAGGAAAGTGTTCAAAAAAGATGACTCTAGACACTATATTTTATATTTACCAAACTCGGAAGAACTCGGAGAAACAACTAGAAGTCAATTTGTGACGATTCATGATACTCATTGGGGCATTGAAAACTTTCACAGAGCAATCAAACAAGTTTGTGGAATTTGTCGTTTCATGGTGAGAAATACCAATGCAATCAAAACTCATATATTTTGTTCACTTCAAGCATTTGTTAAATTGGAGTTGATGCGCTCTGAAAAGATAATTGGTAATTGGTATCAAGTACAAAGAAATCTGTTCACTTTAGTTATACGTGAGCATATTTTTGCGAACCTTCAGAGTGATGCTATGGCCGAGAGTACATAGATAATGCTTTTTGTCAATGCGTAAGTCCTAATATCATTACAGCCATTCGCGATCGCACCGCCGACCACCGGTTAAATAGGCGTTATTTTTCCGAACCTACTTCCGTTATTTTTTGGGTCATAACAGCTAAAACCCTTGCAAATTCGTAACGACTACCTGGAATTAGGGGCAAAATGCCCAAATTAACTTCCGCTATTTTCCGAAAGCGATTCCCTTATTTTGAAGCAAGCAGAGATCCACTCCTCAGCTAGTGCGTAACTGCGGACTCTTGCCCCAGAACCCACCAAAACCGGATAGATCAAACCACCTTCAGTCCACTCTTGCAGCCATTCGCGGGCAGTCTTGTCCGAAATCCCAAACCAAGATGCAATATCTGAAACGCCGATCGCAAAGGGATTTTCCACTCCATCCAAAACCCTTGCCAAAAGTCGGGTGAGGAGCTGTTGAGAGCGACGCGACAGTTCTTCCCAGGGGGGTGCGTCAGGAGCAGCACCTTGATAGAGAGATTTGGCTTTGAGTTGCAGTTCATCGGCCGCACGGGCCATCGTCTCAACAAAATAAAGCAACCAGGGCGTGTGGTCAGGGTCGTGACGACCTTCGTAGAAGTTCACCGGCAGCCCCATCTGCAACGAACGGTAATAGCGATCGCGATCGGCATTAAAATACTCGTCAAACGAGAAAAACCCCCGCATTCGGTAGCCGGAACGCCACAGTTCAGCAGTAGCCAACAGCCGTCCCGTGCGACCGTTCCCGTCATTAAATGGGTGGATGCTGAGAAAGCGGTGGGTGAGGATAGCCGCACGGATAGGGGCTGACAATTCGGCGGCGGCTGTTGAAGATAGCCAATCGACTAATTCCCCCATCAGCACAGGTACGTCCCGCGGTTCAGGTGGCCCGTAATCGATCGCCCGCGTGACTGTATCCACCACCGGACATTCTGTGATGCGATACTCGCTTTTGCTACCCCGCCGTCCGCGACCGCGCACGATGACAATGCGGTGTAGTTCTTTGATAAATGCTTCTGTAATCGGGGTTTGTGCTTCGGTAAATTCCTCAACGCGGTCAAGCGCCCGCCAATAATTGCGGACTTCTTGTTCGGCATCACTTCCCGTGCGATCGCTCCTCGCTATCGCCCGTCGCACCGCCGCTTCATCCAAGGGATTACCCTCAATTTGAGTCGAGCTGCGCGTACTTCTTTGCAAAGCATCGTGGCGCAGGCGTAGAGTGGTATCGGGTGGCAGCGGTAACACCTCGATGACAGCCCGCGCACCCTCGATGACTCCCAAATGCCTCACCAGATCGTGACTATATGAGAAGCGGGGAATAAAACTCATGGACTAATACTTCTGGATCTTGTGTGGCTGCATCAAAACCCTTTTTGAGCCAGCCAAACTGGGGATGAAAAGTCTCGTGTCTGGCAAAGACCAGATTCCCACTATACGCTGGATTTAGGGTAGTGACAACTCCTACACCAACACAAGCTGTCACCATTGGTGTAGGCTTCTCAGTGACTCCTGCTATTGCATAGGACATTAACTGAGCTTTAAGAACGGGTTGCCCCACCGCTCTATTTTTGATTACTATTGCGGCATTATGGTCACGGTCTAGACTGCACCCACAGTGAGGACAGTCATGCCAACGAATATGCAGCTTTTTTGGTA